>JANODD010000368.1:0-12803 GCA_031412515.1 Planctomycetia bacterium
GCTAACTTCTCAGCGAGGCGATTTTCTAAACTGACTACGTCCCTTCTACATTAGTCAGCACCGCTCAAAGTTGCGAATCACCAATCGCAACCACACCAGCCAATGTTACCAAACTGGCTGGTTCTACGTTGCGAACGACAAGAAAGAGGCTCCTGCCGATCTTTTCTCGCCACTAAGTACGACTCTGGCTGTACTAACCAGCGTCCACCAAAAGCGACTCGGGATTTTCAGTTCACGTTGGTTAGTACATCAACCCGGATTGCGGCACGAAAGACTTGCTCGGCAGAGCCTCTTTCTCCCGTTACCATTAACACTTGAGGTCTAACAAGAAGGCTTCCCGCTCAATCCGCGCAAAGATGTCCTTTCCGTACGGCCCTATGAACGTGCCCCAAGTCTGCAGATTTGCCGGGCCGAGCACTCACGCTTGCGGCTGTAAGCTCGAATCACTTCAAAAGAAAACAGGAGAGCCATTCACGGCCCTCCTGTATCAAGTCTTTGTTGATTTCGAGTTGCCAACAACAGACACACGCGAAACTTACACTATGAAACTTACTCAATAATTCTACGTGTCAACACGCAGTTTTCGGTGTTGTTATCTACTCCGGGTTCAAACGCAACAGGTATCGAACGATCTACCACGTAGAATCCTCGATGGCGCCGTGTCTTGCCGTTATCCCATCCATACTCTTGAGTTATTCCTGTCGACGGATCGAATTCAAAGTACCCAATCGTCATGTAAATTGCAAACACGTTGGAGCGGTTAGTCGTCAGGTTAGCCAAGCGAGTGATTGGCAAGTATTCATTGAAAGCCTGTGCCGCGTTCGAGCCGCCAACATCAGAACGAATCGCAAACAGCGGGCTATTTGATGTTATACCTTTCCTGAACAGCGTTACAGCTGTCGACACTGGAGCCGGGGACGCGGCAGTGGGGAAACCGGCATCCAAAGATAAAGGAGGTCGAAGTGTGGGAACCATTCCAACTGCGAACTGAGACTTGAACACCCCAGCAAACTCAGTTGGATAACCTGGATCAAGCTTTCCATTCCCGCTCGTGATATTACCGGGAGAAGCAGGAAGGGCATATCCTCTCCGAGAATTGGTTAAATTAGTCCAATAATTGGTCGATCCAATTATCGATCGTCCAACCGTATTCATGTAGTTCCATTCGACTCCTTGCCACGCCGCTTCTTCACTGACTGTATTAATGTTGAGCCTACCACGCTCAACCATCTTCGAAACTCGATTGAATGGAGGAATGAAATTGACACCGATTGCAGAAAACTCTCGGGTATTTAGTGGAGTGAAATCCGTGGGCGGAATAATGCTATCGGCATCTGACCAAGGTGAAGGTGTAGTTATCAACTCAAATATGGCAGCCGGTGAATAACCAGTTGTTAAGGTTGAAGAACGAGGCTGAAAGAAATTGAGCAGATGTGGAAACGCATTTTGCACTGGTGGATCCGCATAGTGATTGGTCGTGGATACTGCAGTGCTCAGCGCAGGCGGATTAAACTCTTGCATTAATTGGCCGGGTGAACTCAGCGGCACTAACATTAGTTCGTAAGGCGATGCAAACGGACGATTGAACCACGTCAAGCTAAGCGGCGCTGTAGATGGTGAACCAATGTAAATCCCTGGAACAGTGGCGGTAGCACCTGGCAGCTCATTCAGCAACATATAAGGTGAATTTAAATATCCCAGTGTTGAAAAATTGCTCGTCGCAGGAGTAGGACGTTGAACTTGAGTTAACGTACTAATCACATTTGTTGCATTGTCGATGAGTAACTCGTGAGTGAAATAATTAGTTGCGCCTGCACCCGTGGTCACTGCAGGAGGATCATCGTTATACGACAGGAAAGTAGTACCACGGCCAGCATTTACTTGGCCATTTTTTTGCCTTGACCCAAAATTAGTGGTGGCAGGCGAGGGGGCATGAGGAATACTCTCTTCGCCTGAGAACACCGTTAGATCGATACGCATCCAGTCCACCGTCATATAGGGATTGAGAGCCGCATGCCACGGACGCTCGGGATCTGCAAGTCTTTGCAAGTAAGCTGTACACCAGTCCAACTTGGTTTTCGGTGTTGCAACACCAGTGCCGTCGTATGGCGGTGGCTGAAAATAGGTCGCGATTGGAGTGCCTGCTTTAGCATCGAATGGCTGATCATAAAGTTCGTTTAAACCTGGTAATGGTGTGCTTCCATAGTCATGATAAGAATCTTTGGGCAAGTTCTTAAATCCCGGTGCCCCATTCGTCGTGTCTCCCGTTGCGTCACTAGAATTAACTTTCTGACTAGGTGCGTCGTAGTAGCCAGTCGCGGTTGGATGTGGTTCGGACACATTAATCCCAACAGTGGCTCCTCCGCCCCACGGTGCACTGGTAACGGCTACCATGGAAACTGACTCACGCATTGTGGCACGTTTTCCAACTTTGACATTGTCACCTGTGTAAACATTGGCCCAAGAAGGCGATGAAATAGGAATTGATCCACTGGTTACAGGTGAATTCTCAAGCACAATCCTATGGTTATTTGGAAGATTTGTATTTGAACTTCCTGCAGCCTGCTTCGAGCCAAAATATGTTGTTTGCCGTGGCCCAACTACCAAATATTGCCCACCTTGAATACTAAGCGTTCCAGCAGCATCTACGTTGCCAAATACATGTGCAGGAACATCGGCAGCGACTAGGGATGTAGGCAACCCTACCGCAGCAGCCTGAACGTTGGTGATGTTCCCAGTATTCGTAAACCATAGAATGCGATCTATCGTAGGTGCGGCAACACCATTAGTAGTATCAAACCGCAGACCGCTTTCATCTGAATTTGTAGGCGGAGTTGCCGATGGAGGCAAAGGTAACTGGTACGTGAGTGTGGGTCCCTGCGGAGTCGCCGTCATGTGAGGCAGCGTGAGTGCAACTCGCCAAACAGGGTAATTAGTCACGCCATCGGTTGGAGAGATTGCATTTAGATTCAACTCCCTATTAGTAGCTCCCGTTGTATACAATCCACTCCCCGTACCCGGTATCGTTGAATCAGTTGCTGTCCCGGTTGTTCGAGGACAGAAGAACTCCAAGAACAACGAACCTTCCGGAATCCGATATTGATCGTAATCATCGTCCTTAGGGGCGGCCGAAGTCGTGCTCTTTCCGGTCGTGTCATCGGTAGTGTCTTTAACCCGAAGATCGTGGGTCGCTAAAGTCTCAGTTAGCAAAAGCTCGGGTTGCTCCATACCCCAGACCACTTCACCATTGTCGACGTATGAATCGGTCTTGTTCGGTACCCAAAACGTTGTTTCTGAACCACGCGTTATAAACGGATCTGGATCATATGGAAATCGGGTCATCGCGTGATCGGCATCGCGAAAATCCACCACATTAACCGCCCACTGGGCGATGACGCGAGCACGCTCCGGCCCAGTCAAAGGTGGCGTAGGAAGATTTTGCATCTGCAGACTTTCCGGAAGTAGTAGCATCGCCAAGCAATAAAGGTGGCGAGCGAGCAGTTGACGGCTTTGCTGACCGTGATGATATAGGGCTGTTGTTGTGGGAGCTGAGGAAGCAAAGCCTTCATACAATAGGTCCATATTGCCCGTCGTATAGCCCTCTCCAAAGGTTGGATACTCGCCAGGGAGTGAGATAACCTGAGCCACTTGATTCGAAGTATAAAGAGACCCTTGGCGATGCGTAATCGACTGTTCGGCAAGTTCGTCTACTGTCCCATTCGAATTGTCATCGATTCGATTCTTCAGCAACTCCTCGGGCTCATCAATCTGGCCGTCCATGTCGTCGTCGATTCCATTGCCAAATGGACGATTGATGTCCATTGCCATTCCACGCCCAAACTCGAACGGGAAAAGTTCTTTAAACATCGGGATAGTCGTAAGTGGAAGGGGCGTTGGTCGATTCTGGCCAATACGCACGATCAAATCATAAAGTGATGCAGCAGGAGTAGTCGTCCCTGCAGAAACCCTGGCGGCTAACGGAACGTTGCGCATGTGCGACGAACGTGGCGTTACCGCGTTGACGTTGGTTTCCAACACTCCGTACGACTTCAGACGCCGAGGCAACATCGATACATCCCAATCGTACTTGCGATAAATGCGTTCCCACTCAGCAATAGTGAACGGCAAATCGCTATGTGCGGGTTCAAGCAACCGAAATTCGTACGGATCATCCGTCCCTTGATCAGCGATCGTCGTTGAGGTACCTCGTGTAAGTAAAGGATTGCCAAGTCGATCGAAACCCAATGCTTCCGCACCTCGAATACCAATTGGCAGCCCTGGCAACTGGTTGTGTTGCACAGTTTGACGGCGTTCGCGCGTACCAGTGTTTTGTGGATTTTTCGGATCGACCAACGAAATTGGTAACGCGGGATTGTAAACATTTCCTCCGCCGTCTAAACGGCTGCGAAGGTCGTCGACTAAGTTATTAATTGCAGTGGACGATCCTTCGCCAGGTGTTCCATTGGTTCCACCATAACGAGCTTCAAGAAAGTTCAGGTAGTCCATGTCGGTTGCAAACAAATGCCTCAAAGAACTGTCCGCTGGCCCCGTACCGAAACCCTGAGGCAACCCAACCCCAGCGGTTGTGAACGCGTTGGTTGTTGTTGGATTGTAAGTCACAGAGGTTGTCTGATGAAGGTTTCCAACCGCGTTTAAATCCAACTTCGAATCCAAATCCACAATGTAGTAGGCCGTAAGCATCTTCAACAGCTTGCCTTCAGGACTGGTCATCAACGGCATGTCGAGGTCCACCCAAACACTGTCGCCAATGCCATCGCCATCGTTGTCAACGTCCCATGGGCCTTTCGTCAAAAATCGCACGAAGTTCAAAAAAGAGTCTTTGGGTGAAGGTCCGCTTCCAGCAGGGACGGTCCAGTTTGTCCATTTGCCACGCAAATTGATATCGAGCGTCGGCGTTTGCAACGGGAATGCGCCAAGATTCGAGCCTGCAAAATCTCGGTTGACGGAGTTATAGAAGTTAGGTACGGTTGTCTCCAAGCCAATAACCGAGATTCCGAGTGGCCGTGGACACGCTCGCTCTATCAGGTCGAGCATTGCAATGAAATCGGATTCGGTAAATAACGTCGTATCATTCAGATCGGCTTCGCTGTTGACTATATAATTGATCAGTGCTGCCCGATGAAAACTAGGCAGGATATCTTCCGCCGCCGTTGCGCCACTTCTTTTATGCGCGAGCCACATATCGTTATAGTCAGCCACATCATAGGATTCATCTGTGTCTCCCGTGGTGGTCGTCAACGCCTGGTGTCGAGGCAAAAAGCTAACAGGTAGCAACGGAGTTGCAGATGGATACTGCTCAACTGACATACCGTCAGGTCCGATTCCAATACCGAAACCATTGGTTTCACGATCGTTGATTCGGATCATATAACCTGAAAAAGCACTTGCATTTTGACAAAGCACCGGAGCCGTAAGACTTGTCCAATCTGACAGGCTATTGGATTTCGTTTTCGAAGCTTCCATTAAATCGATAATCACCGAGTATTGAAAATCAGCTGGGAGTGTTGAATCAATACCAAAGCTTCGAACAATTCGAAAGGATATGTTGCGCAGTGGCCCTGCCATGAAGGTCAGTACTCGCCCAGTAAGCACATCACCTTCGCTGGGCGGAATGGCAACACCACCAGAACCGGTTCCAAGGAGTGGGATACGCAAGAAACGAGGTGCGGAAACTGGGAAAAACTCGGCCTTGTCACTTCCTGTAGTAAATCTCGCTTGGTAGAGCGGGTTGTTGGCCGGCAAGGAGCGATTGTGACCGTACACATCCGCCAGCAAACTGTGCGGTCCAATGGCCGATCGACTACCGGTCTTTGACCCACGCAGCACCTGCTGCAACGAATAGTCCAGCAGTCGATCTTGCTGCATACGATGGTGGTCGCGTCTGGCCATCCCCATACTTGACGTACGGCTCTGGCTGGAAAAAACGACATAAGTGATCGAAAGCAAACTAAACAGAGTTAGCATGCTAAGCACGACCAACAGGATCAGTCCGCTTTGACGTTGAGGATGCTTCGACATGATTTCACTTACCTTTGCGTCTGGTCAACCAGGGCATCGCTACTGATGCTGAATTTCCACAACTCGCTCAAAAACCGTTACCACGTTACTGACAAGTGTTGCTTGCGTCGTCGCGTCGAACACCCAGTCCGGTCCGTCCAGTGCCACTTCGCGAGACCACGTCGCCGCTGTTTCGGTCGCCTTTGCATCGACACCGATGACACGATACCAACGAACAACGACAGCACCGCTGCCCGGCTGAAACCGTGAAAGCATGACCCAGTCGCCAGAGCCAAGTTTGCTACTGGTGTTAATCGATGCAGACAGTTGCACTCTGCCTCCGCTACCGCCTTGAAAATTTCCTGGTAGCGAGGCTCCACCGGGTCCACTGACATACGCGATCCGTTCGCCACCCGGAATGTTTTCGACGCCTGACGTCGACGGCTTGAAAAACACTCTATCGCGACGTTTTGTCACCACCAGCGACATTGTGTAAAGGTATTCTTGCTTTGCGGTTTCTCCCAGAAGAAGCTCGCGTGGGCACAGCGTCGCAAACCACGAATACTCGCCCGTCGATGCGAATTGACCTCCATTGGCAACCAGTCGGCGAGTCGCAGGCGCGGTCGGATCCCTTTCGTCGACTGACGTTGAAGGATCGTCCACATTTGCGACCGTAACTACCTGGTCATCAAACGACAAGAACATTCGGTTGATTTGTGCTGCAGTTAACGTTGCATTAAAACTCGTTGATGACGGGTTATGCAAAGCCACTCGAATTAATCTTGGTCGGTTTATTGGGGCCGTCGTGTAGGCTGAGGGTATTACCGGATCCGATAACGGATCAAGATCGTCTTGATAGTAGGGAAACAAACCTGGACGATAAGCTTGGCTTGGGGGAAAAGCACCCAGCAATTCGGTTAGATTTCCTGGGTCGCTAAAAAAGAGAGGATCAATGCAAACGGCGTGGCGATAGGCAACACGTGTTCCACCCGGCAACATCGAACTGGTGTTATCAAAACTAATGAAACGATTGGATAATGCTGTCGCGGTCGTAGGATTTTGATCGTTGTACGGAAGCCAGTTGTTCGACGCACTAAATCCTCGAACGACAAAGTCGCCAAACCATTGATTCCCCAAGGCTTGCGACAGAGTTGCTGCGTTGGACTGCGATGCCTGCTTGCCCGCTACGCTGATGAGTGACGCAATACCGATCAGTCCAAAGATGGCGATGCCAGCCGCAAACAGTACTTCAATGACTGTTACAGCGTTTCGAGAGGATGTATAGCGCTTCATAAACCGTTACTTTCTTAATCCGCTGTTTTCACAACGTTGTTCGTCGCAAAAGCCCGCGCCGCCGCCAACCGAACGCCGAATGTGGCAGTTTCTGATCCAACTTGCATCGCAGATGTGTAAACCGCGCCAGTGCGAGGATTAATTGTCACCCAAATATTTCCTCCGTCGTTCAAATTTGCGGTGAAGGTAGTGCGGTCATTCGGATCCGCCAGAGACTGACGGAAACCCTCTGCCGCAACTTGTTCCGTCCGTCCCACTAAAAGTTGAATCAGACCTGAAGGTGGGCCAATCGTCGTGCCGTTATTGACAAAAACAACTGAACCACGCTCATCAAAAACAATCATCAGAGGAGCCGTAAACGGGTTCGTCGCATCCGCCGCAAACTCTGTCGTCCCAATACCGGGAGCGGGTGGGCGAATTACAAAATTTCCTGACGCGGACAAGTCGATACATGTCCCCCGGGGAAGTTTAGTGGATTGAACAAATGACTTTGTCGGCTTTCGAAAAATCTTGAATGACGCTGTCGATGAACCCGTCGTAGGCAATTGAGCTTCGCGGGTCGGCCACTCAGTTCCATCGGCCGGATTTTTATAAAAGGGAGGATTGGCAAAAGTGATGGCTCCGCTACCTGTTGGCTTAGAGGTAATCACAAACAAGTTCTCTTTTCCACCGATACGAATGAAATCTCCAACTCCAAAGACGTCGGAAGTTATTAATCCACCGTTAACCGGGAGAACCGTCAGCTGATCGTATGCCCCGTCGGTTGTTCCAACCGCGTAAATACCCGCCCCGTTTCTACCTTGCGAATCAGATAACGTTCCAGTTGCTCCAAGGATATCTCCTTCATAAGGAGGAAAAGTACTCCCAATCGAAAGCGACAGAACCGAGTTACGCTCCGTACCCGTGCTAACGCTTCTTTCTAAAATCACTGCCGCAAAGCTCCCGGAAGCAATCGCCCGAGCTCGGGCAGATTCGATATGCGATTGAACCATGCGAGCCGCTTGCGACACCTTTTGACCATGAAGTAGCGTCTTGACCGTAGGCAAAGTAACGGCCGCGAGTAGCGTTATAATGGCAATAACGATCAACAATTCAACCAACGTAAACGCTGGTCGTCTAGTTGGTAATCTCAAGATTCTGGAGTGACTGCGCGCAAACATCTCTACGGTTACTCCAGTAAAAGATCGTGATTGGTAATATTATCTTGAGTCGCAGTAGCACTACCCGTTATGACCGCACCCACGCTAGGACTTTCGGGCGACGGGTAGAACGGGTTCTGATTGTTCACGTCCGCATACGGAATTGCAACCGAATTATCAATTCCTGCAATACCATCTGGTCCCGCGGAAAGAATGAGTGGAACAAGCGTCCAAGGCATTTGAGTACGAGCCGCAGCCCAATAGGAAGTTCCTGTTGTGTCTAAAGCCGTTCGATACGGATCAAACGCATCTGGCGAAGTTGGCTCCATAGCGCCGGAGCTATTCGTTACCATCAATTTGTAACTTTGATTCAATGCACTCGGATAAGCCGCTGGCCAACGCAACCAACCGATTGGAGTTTCCCAAGCATCCCAAAACTCTAAATAACCATCACCGTCTTTGTCTCCAACTTCCGACGGATGAAAGCCTTCGAGAGCTGGTCCACCGGCAACTGTGGAGTGGGCGATGATCGCATATAAACACTCAGCGGAGTCCCATTCATCAGTCCATGTATAAGCTGCGGGCGGAGGCAAGATCGGTACGATACTACCCGTATAGGGCTCCGCCACAGTTGGTAAGTCGAAGTAGTTCCGAAGGATGTTGTATTCACGCGGGCTGTACCTTCCGGTAAATGGCGAAGAATTCAAATTGTAAGGAACTGTACCGCTAGTGGTGTCAATCAAAAATGAAAGATTTGTGGGAGGGTACTCTAAATCACTCTTGCGGTCAGGCATTTCCATTCGCATAAGGTCCTTTAGAACGACTGTCCGTATCCTCGCAGCAACTTTTGGACTTAGGGCCACGACCCCAGTTCCAGGATCCCTGCGAGTTAACGAAACTGGTACTGGTAACTTCACCGAGCGGTAACGATATTCTTCAAATCGTTCCATCAAAACAGAATTGATCTTCTCTATCGTGGCCTTGGTCTTGGAAATCTTGGCATCGCGCTGCGCGCCCGCCAAGGTAAATAAAACCATACTTGCCAAGATCCCCATAATCGCAATGGCGATCAGTAACTCGACCAACGTGAAAGCTGGCCGAATAAATCTGCGTGCCAAAAGGTGATATCGCTTGTTCATTGGATCGATCTACCATTCACACAAAAAACATGTCTCAGATAAAGACACAAGTCTCAATTCGTTACAGAAAACTATAGGAAATGGCTCGTTTTCTATAGTTAGCAATTAACGGGCCACATTAGTTTTCTAATGAGTCTTCCAAGTTTCCACCAGCAAAGTTTGTCGCGTTGTCTAGCTGCATGCTGATGACTCCGGGACCATCGCTGTACTTGGTGTAGGTACCAAGGGTCGGCGGTGCTGTTGAGAAATCGATGCTGCTACCTGAAGGGAAGCGAAAGTAGGTTGGTCCCGCGGCCCCGCTTGCCATAGCAATTCCACCATAGGAATCGTCTAGACCAGCGGAAATGATTTGAAACGTGTCATTATTCATAAAAGGATAGTGACTGTTCGCCATAGCAATTGCAACTTTGGTGTTTTCTTTATCCGAGCGATAAGGTCTCGCGTATCCCATGCCCGTCGGTGCGTAAACGTTGAAAAATGCGCCAGATGTATAAGTATTGCGATTGAAGTAAACATACGGAGCCAATTTCCCACTAGGACGATAAGCCGGCATCACATCATTGGTTCCACCAACGAGACTCGCCTCATCAGTGGATACCGTGTATCCACCGATAACATCCAACGTCAGTTGAGCTTGTTTGAATTCATAAAATCCGTTCACGCGGTCCGTGTTGTATTGAACTGTTGCAATGGTCGCGGCGCCGGCTGACGAATTCACTTGAACACCACTGGAGTTGGCTAAGAATATCGGTCCTCCAACGCCTGTGATTGGATAAGCGGGATCGTCGCTGAAACCACCCAAGAAGAATACGATCGCTTCGGCAGGGTCCATCACGCCTCCAGGCGCGCCGTTACTGCAATTTGATACAGGTGTTCCGCCAATTGGCGGAAGCGTGAACAGGGAAAGTTCCGTAGCGGCGATGTTTGGAAAGGCTTTTCGAAGATGCCTTTGCATCACAGTCCCATTGGATCCATCGGGTGGATAGTCATCATACTTGCTGCGGTATTTTTCTACTGCATCCGCCAGCGTAATGACTTCCATCGAGATCGCTCGCTTTTTAGCTGATCTAAGAGCGATATTCACCGCGGGCACAACAAGCCCGACCAAGATTCCGATGATCGCAACGACCATCAGGATTTCTACAAGGGTAAAACCGCTGCGCGTTGAGCGGTGGTGGTTTAGAGTTCGGACTTGCATGACGTTCTACCCTTTTTGAAATTTTCCAAGTGCTTTTGACAGGCTTGAGGCTATAGGCTTTAGGCTTTAGGTTTCAAGCTCATGGTTTGCTCTTCGTCAACCGGTTTCTTACGCGTCTTTTCTGCTGCAACCGGTTTCTCACGAAACCAGCTACATGTTTCGCTGCTGCAACCGGTTTCTCACGAAACCAGCTACCTCTAGCTTCTAACATCTAGCCGCTAGCTTCTTCTTCTATGCCAAACTTGTGATCATGGCGACCAGCGGCATGAACAATGAAATCACAATGAAGCCGACCGCGACACCTAAGAACACGATCAAAATCGGTTCGATCAAGCGCGTCAGACCTTCTGTCATCACACTCACTTCGTCGTCATAAGTATCCGCGACCTTGTAAAGCATCGTATCCAACTCACCGGTCTCTTCACCTACGTCGACCATGTTCACAACCAACTCGTCGATCACTCGAGCTTTCATCTTCATCAAGTAAAAAGCTACCGCAAAAACGGCGCCCAAACCGGTCATAAATGCTCCAACTTGCAGCAATGATTCCATCGAGCCCTTGGTGGTGGCGCCACCAGCGGTTCGACCAGCGGTCAAAGCGACCGACAAAACCATCACGCCTGGGAACGTTCCCATCAGTGCCCAAAAGAACATGGCCAGTGGATGAAAACCTGGCGTCGAATAATCGCGCATCGGTTTGCTGATCACTTCACCTTCACGAATGGCTTCCGTCACCTTGGAAAAGATTCGCTCGAACAAGGCATTACCGGCTGTTTCACGCGTAATATTCAACGCTTCCAAAATCGGCACACCGCTGGACACCAGCGTTCCTAGGGTTCGCATGGTTCGAGCCAAGATGTTCTTCTCCATCAAGGACCCGAACACAGGCAGCTTTAACAAGTACATATCAAAGCCCATCCTGCCTTGCCGGAACTTGCGGACCAACTTGGTTAACAACCAATAGCAGAACGGAATCAAGATCAGTAAGAACCAATACTTCACGATGTAATCGCTCATCGCGATCAACAGCAAAGTTGGAGCGGGCAACTCGAGCCCGAACTCCTGGAACATCTTCTTAAACGTTGGCACGATCACGATCATGATCAAACAGATAATACCGGCTGCAATGAAAACCACCGCCGCTGGATAAATCAACGCACCTTTGACTTTACGCTTCAACGCTTCGGAGCTTTCCAAGAAGTCCGCAAGACGCTGAAGAATCGTTTCCAACGCACCACCGGCCTCACCGGCTTTGATCATGTTCACATACAAGCGACTAAAAACTTTTGGCGACTTGCTCATCGCTTCCGACAACGTCGAACCGGCTTCGATCTCGTCGCAAGTATCCATCAAGGCATTCTTGAGCTTGCCCGGTTTGTTGTTGTTCTCCAAAATTCGAAGGCTGCGAAGAATCGGCAAACCTGCGTCTTGAAGAATCGACAACTGGCGGGTGAAAGCGCAAATATGCTTGGTCTTGGCACCGCCCATTGCAAAGGGGCGTTTTTTCTTCTGCCCCGGAGCAACCTTAGCCGCGCCTTTCTTGACTTGAATTTTCGTTACGAAGTAGCCCATCTGACGAATCGTCGTAGACGCTTCGTTTTCGTCAGCCGCCTCAATGACGTCTTTGATCTCTTGGCCAGTCGCGTCCATCGCCTCGAATTGGAAAGTAGGCATGGCATGGGTCCTTCAAATAGGCTTTAGGCTGTAGGCTTTAGGCTCTAGGTTTCAGTAATCTATTACAGTGGTTTTGTCTTATTAGCCGGAAGGCGTTAGCCTCCGGTTATGTCGTCAACCGGACGCTAACGCGTTCCGGCTGATGGATCGGCTGTATCTCAAGTCTCAAACCTATTCCTTTGAAACAGGCTGTAGGCTTTGGGTTTCAATAATCTTTTACAGTGCTTTTGTCTTATTAGCCGGAAGGCGTTAGCCTCCGGTTCAATACACAACCGGAGGCTAACGCCTTCCGGCTGATATGACTATACCACCATAATGACCAGCTTCAGTTCAAACTCCTAA
>JANODD010000369.1:0-23934 GCA_031412515.1 Planctomycetia bacterium
GGTTCAATACACAACCGGAGGCTAACGCCTTCCGGCTGATATGACTATACCACCGTAATGATCAGCTTCAGTTCAAACTCCTAAGCGGGACGCTCTCTAGCGCGTTCCGGCTGATGTTGCCACCCTAAGTTGAATTTGGACAAAGCACTTGGTACTCGAATTCAGCGCCTAAACTCGCACAGATTGTAGCCGAGTATTACAAGCGGTCATCCCTCCTGAAAACTTATCCGCCTTACTTCCGAAAGCCGCTCGGAAAGCCGCTCGGGAACCCGATCGCAATGCAAGAGCCGATTTAATTGCAATCGCAAGCTGGAAGCATACGCCACTTCGTCGGAAACCTCGCGGCAAGATCCCTCATTCACACCCAGTCCAATCGCACAACTTAGCGGGATTGACTAAAATCGACGCTCCTCCTGTTTGTCAACTGCCGGTTAACGCCCAGAATGCCATCAACGCCCAGAAATTCTTCAGCGTACTCATGCAAAATCACCTCACCATCCGCACCCTTCTCAGTTTTTTCGCTAGCCTGCTGCTATTCACTATGATCGCATCGGGGCAGGAAGAGTCATATCCAGTACCTCCTGAGGCTGAAAAGCAGGCCGATGTTCCGGAAGGCAAAATTGAGGGTCCATTTGCACTTACAAGTCAAATTTATCCTGGCACAGAACGCAAGTTTTGGGTGTATGTACCGGCCCAATACGACGCTCAAAAGCCTACTTGTTCGATGATTGTTCAAGACGGGCTGAATCGAGCAAAGGAGTGGCGCTTACCACAAATCCTCGATAACTTAATCCACAACAAGGAAGTTCCGCCGATCATTGGAATATTTGTCGACCCTGGCATTGTCCCAGTTGCCAATTCCAGTAGCGACAAAGCTCAACCTCGTTTCAATCGCAGTTTTGAGTATGACAGCTTGGGAGACCGATATGCTCGATTCTTGATCAGCGAATTGCTTCCCGAAGTCGCTAAGGTTTACAACTTGAGTATCGAGCCGAATGACCGCGCCTTAGCTGGCGCAAGCTCGGGTGGAATCTGTGCCTTTAATGCCGCATGGGAGCGGCCAGATGCGTTTCGTCGAGTCCTAAGCACAATCGGTACATATGTCGGACTTAGAGGCGGCAATAAATTCCCTACGCTGATTCGCAAAACGGAACCCAAACCGCTCAGAGTCTTCCTTCAAGACGGTAGCAATGACCTCAACATTTATGCGGGTGACTGGTATCTTGCCAATCAAGAAATGCTTTCAGCCCTCAAATACGCTGGCTACGAAGTAAATCATGCGTGGGGCGAAGGTGGACATAACGGAAAACAGGGGGCAGCCATTATGCCCGACGCTCTCCGCTGGCTGTGGAAAGATCATCCACAACCCATTAAAGCGGGCATGAATGCGCCGGGCGAAAAACGTGTCGACATCATCCTTGCCGATTCAGGTTGGGAACAAGTCAGTTCAGGCCACGAACAAGCCGAAGCCCCAGCCTGCAATGCTGCCGGCGATATTTTCTTCTGCGATTCACGAGCTGGCCGTATTTATCGAGTCGGCGAAGATGGCAAAACCCGAGTCTTCGCAGAGCAGACCGGTCGGATCAGTTCCATGGCGTTCGGCCCAGACGGCAATCTTTACGCTTGTAATGAAGGGCGGCAAATACTTCGTTTTGATGAAGCCGCCAAGTCAACTACTTTCATCGCGGATGCATCATGCCAGTGGATTACAACATTGCCCGACGGATTGTACTACTCCGATTCCTCCGCTTCGGCCTTGTACTGGAGTGATTACAAAGGGCAGAAGAGGCAAGTGGATCAATTGCCAATCGGGGTTTCTGGAATTGTTCCTACCGCCGACCATGCTTTTCTAAACGTCGGTGGCGACCAGAGCGTCTACACTTGGCAATTCCGAGTCGCCGAGAACCGCGCCCTCGACGCTCGTCAACGATTCGGGTACCTCCATTTGCCCGACGGTGAACTAGCCACGGGACTTAGCGGCATGACCGTCGACGATAAAGGTCGACTTTATGTCACCAGTAAACTCGGCGTTCAAGTCATGGACCAATTGGGCCGAGTTAACGTTATCCTATACGGACCTCCAAGCAGCCCACCCACCAGCCCTGCCACTGGCCTCGCGTTCGGCGGCGCTGCCCTTGATCGCTTGTATGTTACTTGCCGCGAAAAAGTCTACCGGCGCAAGTTGAATACCAAAGGGGTTAAAACATTCGAAGCCCCCATCCAGTTGCCACGACCAAGTTTGTAAAGCGAGTGTCGCACAATTTTCTCAATTGTCGCGTCTCAATTGTCGCAGCCACGATTGGGATAATCGTGCGACACTAAAACTGCATACCTAAAGTTGACTTACGAAACTAAACAATCCTTCTTTCAGCAAACATTGACCGAGTATTTCTGATGTCCAAAGCAACTTGCGCAGTCTGCGTTACATTCCGAATCAAGCCTGAGTTTTTCGAACAGTTCTTTGCCACTGTCAAACAACAAGCCAAAAATTCAAAGGAACTCGAACCTTGGTGTCACCAGTTTGATGTCAGCACGATGCCCGACCAACCTAACGCAGTCCTGCTTTACGAAACCTACGACGACCGCGCAGCGTTCTTCGAGAAACACCGAACGACTAGTCACTTTATGATATTTGCCCAAACCATCGCCGACTGGGTTGAGTCTAAAGAGATCGGCGTTTGGGACATTCAGTAGACCCAATTTGGACAGCACTAGCAGTAGGGTAGCTGGTTTCGTGAGAAACCGGATGCAGAATGTTCACTCGTACGCCCCGGTTTCTTACGAAACCAGCTACACAGCCCTTCAGGCTTAAGACCTGCGCGGTGTAACGAAAAACTACTGACCAACCCAAACCCAACGAGAGACAGTGACTTCATCCTCATCAATGACAGTTGTCGTCGCGATCTTGCCCAGCGAGCTCAAGCACTCCCAGATCTGAACAATATCGCCGCCCGTAGGTATCGGCCCTTCACCGGGAGACACAGGTGAATTCAGATCACCCAAAGCAACTTCGAACCCGAAATTTAGCCACGGCGACACGGCAGCAGTCATCCCAGCCATGTCAACAATACTAATGCCTGCTACAGGCATTTCAGGCGATAACCAAGCGGGCCGTGTTGCCAACGGCTTATCCTGAATCAAATCTAGGGCTTGACGCGCGCTATAAGCAACCACGACCGTATCATTGCTGACAATCACCTGTGGTTCAAAACCGCTAAACGCACCCTGCGAAAACTCTGGATAGAAGAATCTTGTTGAACCAGCCAGATCTTCCTGTTGCGGACGAGGAACGGAGTACCCATCGGGAACCGAATCGGGTTGAACGTCGCGAACCAATTCAACCACCTTATCGAAAACGCCAAACAGATCTCTACAGCCCGATAGAAACTGGTCGCGATTGCGTAACTTGATCGCAGCAGCCAACTCTGGTAACGGTAAAGGTTGAGTCGGTGTCGGCAAATCAACCGACAACTCTGGCGTCGTCCATTGAGCTGAGATCGTAACGAGCCCTTCGCGATCATCTAAAGCTGGGAAAATATCGTTCATCGCAATTGCATGAGTTTCCGCGACTAAAGGCCAAGCTTTATCAAGAATACTGAGCGACAAATCGCGTTGCTCTTCGTCCTGCTCAGCCAAAGCGATGAACCGCCGAATATGCTCCGGCGCTCGCTCTAGCAACTCCGTCAGCAACTCACCGAACAAAGGTTGTAACTGCTGTTTGACAGCGAACATCAACAGCGGCCTGGTGCCTGCGTGCCTTATGATTGACATCGGCTTTGCATTCTCAATAAATACGTTGTCGGAGTAGTCATAGGTCATGCCCTCCAAACCCACTTCACTTGCAAAACTCCAGCTCACCGCGGCATCAAATTCGAGATCTAAATCAGCGATCCGTGCATCCAGTTCGGCTGCATCGTCCGCTATTTCCTGTTGCCACTCTTCAATATCTACAGCATCGCTTTCCTCTGACGAAATTGCCGCAGTAAATTGATCAGCTAAGTTTTCGAAGTACGATCCGTAAGTTGCATCCCACTGACTCTCACGCCACTCTTTCGAAATATAAGTGATACTCCGCAGGTCGTTCGGCAGGTTCTCCATAAGAACTTTCATGCGATCATGATTCACCAGCGATTCACCTGTGCCAAACGTCAGAATGGGTGATACGTTTTCGCTGATCGACATCAAAAGTGTTTTTGCTCGCACGCCAAACGATAGGACTAATTTGCGGCCTTCTAGCCCCTCGATCAACCCGCCGAGCGTCTCTTTGATACTCGGGTCCAACTTGTCCATGGGAATCAAAGAGGTGGAAAGCGTGATACTCAGCGCCTGCCCATCTTTAAAATCTTTGCGTGTGATCTGTTTTGCCAACGGCGCGAGCTCGGGGACCTGTTGCAAACCTAGTTGCAAAACGCCTTGAAGTGCATCCAAGAGCGTCCGAGCCACCTCTTCATTGGCCAAGCGGAAACCGATTACTGTGGTAGGGATCTTAACCTCATTTAGGTAGTCGCCATCAAGCCCCAGCAAAAATTCTTGCATCGCTGCAGGGTTATTAGACCGAGAATTGATGTCTTGATAGAAACCTAACAGCCCGCCCACTGCGTCGTTCCAGTCACTTGCGCCATAGTAAAAAAACTCTCGCGAATTCATGTCAACGATCAAATCGAGCAAGTTCTTAACGTTGGGATTTTTCAAGTTATCCTTCAGCATCCGCATTTGCCCCTCAGGGTTACGCCACTGAGCAAGCACTTCGCCTTCGAGTCGCTGCACATAAGGCAGGTCGCGCAAGCGTGTCACAAAATTGCCGCCAAGAAAGCCTTCCCAAGCTTTGCGAAGATTCAAATTCGTTGAAAAGAAAGCGACATCCTGGGGTGCAAGCGAAAGCGCGGTTGACTTGAGTGTTGCGGTCTCCGCAACCGCCTGTGCACGAAGACAATGCGAGTCGGCTACAGCCAAAAAAGAAGCAAGCAACAACAGTCCACAGAACCTTACACAGCCAACTCGCATACTAACACTCCAACAAGTTTTTTCGTCCGATGATCAACCAAAGATTTCTGCGCCAACGACCCCTCACCCCCGGCCCCTCTCCCCGAGTACGGGGCGAGGGGGAGCCAGGGAAGTTCAGTACCTACTACTTCGACAACAAACGGCTACTACTTCGAGAACAAACGGTCGCGAAGGTATGAATAGGCGGTTGCCTGCATAAACGCCGCTTGACGATTATTCGCTGAACCAACATGACCACCCTCAATGTTCTCGTAGTAAGAAACGTCGTGACTTTGCTGTTCCATCAACGCCATCATCTTACGCGCGTGGCCTGGATGAACGCGATCGTCGCGAGTCGACGTCATGAACAAAACGGCCGGGTACTTGGTCGACTTCGAAATGTTCTGATAGGGCGAATAAGTCTTGATGAACTCCCACTCGCCAGGCGAATCAGGGTCACCATACTCGGCCATCCATGACGCTCCGGCCAGCAACTTGTGATAGCGTTTCATATCCAACAGCGGCACTTGGCAAACGGCCGCTGAAAACAGATCTGGATAAAGGGCGACCATGTTACCCACCAGCAATCCGCCGTTCGAACCGCCTTGAATCCCCAGTTTGGCTTTTGAAGTAACCTTCCTTGCCACCAAATCTTCCGCGATCGCGGCAAAGTCTTCGTAAGCTCGCAAACGATTCTTCTTAAGCGCCGCTTGATGCCATTGCGGACCGTACTCGCCGCCACCACGAATATTGGCCATGACATACACGCCCCCTTGGCTTGTCCAAGCTCGTCCTACTGACGCGTTGTACGTTGGCATCATCGAAATTTCGAAACCTCCATAGCCGTATAGCAACGTTGGATTCGAACCGTCGAATTTCAAGTCTTCTTTCGCAACCATAAAGTAGGGCACCTTGGTCCCATCTTTGCTCGTCGCAAAATGCTGAGTGATCTTCAGGCCCTTCGCGTCATAAAGTGCCGGCAATTGCTTCAGTTGCTCAGGTTGCTCGCCAATCACGCCGTAATATAGAGTCGTCGGTGTCACAAAGTCTGTTGACGTCATGAAGTATTCATTCGACTCATCGGCATCGATCGGCGATACGCTGACGTTACCAAACTGCGGGGCACCTTCGAGCGGACGCTTTTCCCACTCGCCCTTAGATGGACTCAGTACATAGACGCGGTTCTTAACATCCTCAAGAACGTTCAGAATCAGGTGATCTTTAGTCGGCGCATACGAAGCCAAACTTGAATTCGCCGTCGGCTCAAAGGCTACATCTAATTTGCGCTTGCCCGCCATGTAGTCTTTGTAATTGGCGATCAACAATGAACCAGCTGCATAGGTCTTGCCGCCCACATCCAACGGTTCACGCAGATCAATCAACAGGTAGTCGTGAAAGACCGACTTGTTCGCACTGTTCGGCGCATCCAACTTGGCAAGTTCACCGCTGTCTTTGATCTCATACATTTCATCGTTGTAGAACGCCAGCGTTCGACTTACAAAGTTCCGTTCAAAGCCCGGCGAATCGTCGTGAACCGCGCGGATATACATATCCTCAGGCACACCCTCGTAAACTACTTTCGCGTCGCTCAGCGGCGTCCCACGCTTCCACAGCTTGGCGATCCGAGGGTAACCCGACTTTGTTTGCGATCCGGATCCAAAATCGGTGAACACGAATACTGAATCGCGATCGATCCAATCCAACCCACCCTTCGCTTCAGGTCGTTCGAAGCCACCTTTTACGAACTCGAGTTTTTCCATATCAAACTCGCGAGTCACCGTTGCATCCGCACCACCGCGTGAGAGATTGATCAGCGCCTTGTCATACTTGGGTTTCAAAAGCGAAACACCCGACCAGACCCAATTCTCCGACTCGTCTTTGGCTAGCTTGTCCAAGTCCAAAATGATTTCCCATTTCGGCTCCGCTTTGCGATATTCGTCCAAAGTCGTTCGCCGCCACAAGCCACGCTCATTCTTCTTGTCGCGCCAGAAGTTGTAGTAATACTCACCCGACTTGCTGACCATCGGAATCCGCGCATCCGAATCGAGTATTGCCAGCAGATCTTCGCGGAGCTTTGTAAAGTTCGGATCAGCTTCGAATTTGGTTTGCGTCTTGGCGTTACGCTCTCGTACCCACGCGAGCGCCTTTTCACCGGTCACTTCTTCCAGCCAGAGGTTTGGGTCTTCGTCAGCACTCACTTCAGTTGCCTTCTTTTCATCCGAGTTCTGTTGCGCCAGCATCACACAGTTGGTCAACGAACTGAGCGTCAAAAAACTAGCCAAACCAAACAAACTGAATCGAACCATTGGGGCCTCGCTTTTCTTTGAATCCGCCAACGTGAATAATCAAACTTTGTATCAGCACTGTATTGCATCGCCGAGCAATTACCAAGCGGACATGCCACTACTTTATCCAGCCTTGTACATGCATCCACTCTGCAGCACGATCAGGCCACTCCGTACACGCCGCTTTTGTCCGCCTAAGACCAAAGCCATGACCGCCGCGAGGATATAAATGTAGCTCAACGGGCACCTTCGCATGCTTGAGTGCAAGGGAAAATTTTAAAACGTTGTCCGCATCAACTGGATCATCAGCAGCCATCGTCAAAAACATCGGCGGTGTCTGAGCATCAACAGGCAACTCTTGCTCAGCTTCTTTGTGAATCAAGTAAGCCGGATAGACCAGCACCGCAAAGTCTGGCTTGCAAGCAACCTGATCCTTATCATCTATCGATTCATAAGCTCGTTTGGCGTAGTTCGTACTCAAGCGTGCCGACAAATGACCACCTGCCGAAAAGCCGAGCACACCGATACGTTTCACATCTAGCCCTAACTCTTCGGCCCGACCACGAAGCAACGACATCGCTCGCTGCGCATCTTGCAAAGCCTCAATCGGTCGCGGATCACCCTCTGACTTTGGAACGCGATACTTTAAAAGCCCCGCCGTCACGCCGATAGAATTCAGCCAGTCACAAACTTCGGTACCTTCGAGATCCATAGCCAGTATGTTGTATCCGCCGCCTGGACAAACCAGCACTGCAGTGCCGCTATTGTTGTCCGCTGCCGGTTTGTAGATCGTTAGAGTTGGCGAAGATACATTACCCAGCCGAATGACTGACTTGCCCGCAACTTTGCCACCCTTCGCGTCGGTCGTATCCTTCTCTTCACCCTTGGCTGCAACACGTCCCGGAGGAGTTGCCGGCCACAGTGCGATCGCGGGCAGAATCTCTTGCGCGCGAAGCTCTTGCAAACAAGTTGTCATCGCACCCGCCCAAACCATCATCAAGAACTTCAAGGATGTAGATTTCATGTTTTGCTTTCAACAGAGTTTTTCAAGTGATGATCTTCTGCGTGGCCGACTCCTGTCAAGAATCTTCCTGTCAATCATGCAGCGCAGGTTGCTATAACTCTGAGGCACCAACTTGTTCTGTTTCTACTTCGCCACTTGGTTCGGCACTAACCTCGCCGACCAGCGAAGGGCACGAAGTCATCTCAGCGGCTGAACATGCACTGCTGCACGAGCCATTTTCCGACCCGCAAGCAGAGCCACAAGAAGCGGCTGCTGCGCCACACGAGCTGGTTGCGCCGCACGCACCGCCGGAACACGGTGAAGCTGTAGTTTGCATCCCAGGAATGAATGAGAGGTAATTGACCAACTCGGGCTTTGCAGAAATCGCCCCATATGCGGCGACTGATCCAAGAACCGCCGTTGCCAACAGTGCACGAATCGACTTTGTTAACAAACCAACTGAGGATCTGCCCACCGCTGCCTCGCCAAGCTCAAGATTTTCCAACGAATCGTTTTCATTCAAAATGCCCATGGTTTGTCCGATCGTTTTTAAAGTGTTGAATAGGAAGTCTCATTGCAGCGACTAATATTAGCATCAAGTCAAGCCGTTTGCGCTTGAAATTCGCCGACTTTGCGGGTTGTTTCGCGCTTCGAAGGAACATGCTGGAGCCCGGCAAACCAAACTGAACAAAATCCTTCTGCGGTGAAGCTAGCGTACGAATGAAGCTCTCTGAAAACCTTTCTACTAAATGGACGGTCACGCCCCGTTTTCCGGTCGCGAGTTCACGCTTTCTTGACGCATTCCTTTGCAAAAAAACACCATAGTCGAGTTGAACGGGTCGTCTTTTCGAGGCTGTGGCTTGGAGAAAGTTGCATCATGGCTGGCACAGAGGTTGCTTGCGTCCAGATCCTAGTTGGCCAGTCGTTGACACAGTTACAGGCCCAAATAACAACTTCTCTGGAGAGCTAAAATGAAATTTCTTGCAATTGCAACCGCTTTGATGCTTATGATTGCAACTTCGCAAAGCCGGGCGCAGGAAGGTGCCGGGCGCGAGTCCAGCAAGCAAGAAGATGCTGGTGTTGCTAAGCTGGTTGGCACCTACCGTATTTCCGCCGGCGAGCGTAATGGTAAGAAAATCGAAACCGAAAGATTGGCTGATGTCACCGTGAAGATTGAGAAAAAGGTCATCACCACTTTCGACAAGGACAAGAAGGAGTTCTATGCTGCCTCCTATGAGCTGGACACTAAAGAAAAGCCTTGGAAGATAACGATGACGGCGACCATCGTGCCCGTTGCAGACAAAGGCGGCAAGGATGGCAAGGGAAGCAAGTCCATAGGCTTAATTGAGATCAGCGGCGAGACGGTAAGGTTAATCTATGCACTTCCTGAAGGCGAAGCTCCAACCGAATTTAAAACAGGCGAAAAGCAGCAGATGTTCTTGTTGATGAAAGCGGATAAGCAGCAAGGGCAGGCACTGGAACAACCCGAAAAGCCTCGCTGACACAAGCTGAGAGAATGGCTAACCCTGGGCTATATTGTTTGGCCACCTTGTGGCAAGGCAATTGGGTTGAAGGGGTTCAGCGGCGATGCCACCTACAAGCCTTCCTGCCTGAAGGGACAAAAACATGCTAGCCCAGGGCAGAGCGATTAGCGCCGCCCTGGGGAAACTTCGACAAATTCATGCATGCCGTGACTGCCGTTGCGGCTCGGAAATGGGCTTCTGAAATGGATGCATAGCATTCTACGATGCGAACGGTCCAGACTTAGGTGACTATTTGTTGATGAAGATTAACTTGAAGGTGCCGCGACGGTCCGCGACCGCGATTTTCACGACGGCAGCCGTCTCTAAGGCGTAAGGCATTGTACTAAGTTCTGAAATCTGGGGTATTTAGAGTCGAACCTTGCGTTGACACCCTGCGGGAAAAAAAGTACCATTGGCAGATTACTAACAGGGCCTGCTAACGATGGCAGGCTCTATCGGCCGTTTCCGCCGATGCTCTTTGGCTGGCATTCGAGGTCTGCGATTTGGAAAAATGAAAAGTCGCTGAGTTCGGAGAGCTGGTTCATCTAGCAGCCGCTGTCGGGAAACCGGCCGCAGTACTGCAACCGCCAGCCAAAAACTTGGACGCATGAATCCTACCGAACTACTTAGGCTTGTTGATTCGCTTCATCGCGAAAAAAACATTGATAGCGAACTTGTCTTTTCGGCTATTGAATCTGCTTTGCAGACTGCCGTAAAGAAACACTTCGGCGAAGAATCGGAACCGACGGTTACGATCAGTCGACAAAGTGGCGTTATCACCGCTGAATGCAACGGCATTGAGCTCAACCAAGAAGAAATTGGTCGCATCGGCGCTCAAACCGCCAAGCAAGTGATCATTCAAAAGATCAAGGAAGCCGAGCGCGATTCGTTGCTCGATGAATTCCATGATCAAGTTGGTCAACTGATAACCGGCACCGTCCAGCGAAGCGATCGCGGCGTTACCACGGTCCAACTAGGCAATATGGAAGCCATTTTACCCCGCGGCGAACAGATCTCCGGCGAGTCGTACCATAACGGCGATCGAATTCGAGCGGTGGTGTACGAAGTCAAGGCGGCTGGAAATCGCGTCAAGGTGATTCTTAGCCGGACCAAACCTCAGCTTGTACAGCGACTGTTTGAGCAGGAAATCCCGGAAATTGCCGAGGGTGTGATCCGAATCAACGCGATCAGTCGCGAGCCGGGCCATCGCAGCAAAGTTGCCGTCAGCAGCACTGACCAAAGGGTCGACTGTGTGGGCGCTTGCGTCGGCGTCCGTGGAAATAGAATTAAGAACATCACCAGCGAATTGGCTGGCGAGCGGATTGACATTGTCCGCTGGAGCGATGACCCCCTCGTCTTGATTCCGGCCGCTCTGCAGCCGGCGGAGGCTGAACAGGTCTTGCTGTGCGATATGATCGGGCGAGCGATTGTCTTGGTTCGTGAAGACCAGCTTTCGCAGGCGATCGGCAAGTATGGCCAAAACGTCCGACTGGCTAGCAAGTTGGTCGGTTGGGACATTGAAATCATGACCGCCGGCGAACTAGAAGAGCAGATTGACCGAGCGGTCTCTGCATTCATGGAAATCGACGGGATGACAGAAGATTTGGCTCAAAGGCTGGTAGAGCAGGGATATTTATCTTACGATGATTTGTCGGTGATCGAACCGGACGCGTTAATGGAAATGGGCGGCATGACCGCTGAGCAAGTTGACGTTATCGTTGAGCAAGCCGAAGAAAAAGCAGAAGTGGCTGAAAAGGTCGAAGAAGCTGCGAAGCGACAGAAGAAAGAAATGGCCGCTGCCGGTCATTCAGTTCAACATGTCGCTGAACCAATTTTAGAAGCCGAGCCTTTAGAAGCCGAGTCTTTAGAAACCGAGCCTGTCGCGGATCAAGTTGAAGAAACGCCGCTCGTGGCCGAAGCAACAGAGGAAATTATGGAAAAGAATAATGACACCGATCAGAAGTAACTCTCTGGCCGGAAGTGACCTGATTGATTCAGGTCGACGATTCGCTGCGTTGCCCGAAAGGAGACGCAGGATGTAACCGACACCCCGCTTGCCTGAGTGGTTGTGTCAAAACGTAGTACCCGCGCGGAACTACATAATGATGACCACTCCCTTCCCATACTTGTTCAGTTGTTGGCACTTGATGCGACGTGCTGCAGTGACAAGTAGAATTCCCTAGGAACTTGTTCACGTGCCGAAAAGAATCTACGCACTCGCCAAAGAGTTGCAGATTGACAGTAAAGAGCTAGTTGACATTTGTACGCGGATTGGAATCCTGAACAAAGGGTCTGCGCTGGCGAGCCTCGAAGACGACGAAGTGGCCCGTATCTCGAAATATATTAGCGGCGGACCTGCAGCGGCACCTGAAAAACCTGCAGCACCGGTTGGACCGATTCGCGCACCGATCGTGGAGCGTTCGGCACCCGCTGAGATTGTTATTCCTACACCTCAGGCC
Source organism: Planctomycetia bacterium (assembly GCA_031412515.1). GTDB lineage: Bacteria > Planctomycetota > Planctomycetia > Pirellulales > Pirellulaceae > Aureliella. The sequence goes on from JANODD010000369.1 coordinate 12,254, forward strand.
GCAGTTCAGGCGGCACCGCAAGTAGCACCACTACCAGCGCCTGCTCAACCCGCGCCAGTTGCACCGAAGTTGGCACCCGTTTTGGCTCCGGCTCTGGCACCCGTTGTCGCACAGGAGACCCAGGTAACGCCGCCGCCAGCTCCAGTAACTTTGGATCCACTTGCACCTGTCCGCCCACCGGTTACAGTTGCACGTGCTTCGACATCGCCTTCCCGACATGACGAACCACAGCGACCATCACGCGACGACGTCGCTTCGCAATCAACAAGCGGCATGCGCGTTCGCAGCCTTGATGCACGTCGAACCAACTCGAGCACGGCTCCTAAATCAGACGGTTCGGCCGCCGAGAAACGACCCCAGCAACGTCGTGAACCGGTTATCAACCTTGCTAAACTTCCCAAGGGAAGTCAGCCGACTATCGCGCCGCCTAAATCCAATGAGCCCGCGCCGCAGCGCCCTGAGATCCGGCTAACGAAAGAAGCCATCAGCGGCCACAAGCAAGGAATGAAAGCTCCTCTTGAAGCTCTTCAGCAGCAACAAGAGAAAGAAAAAGAAGCAACGGCCAATGCCAATAAGGCTAAAGGTCGGCCTGGAACTGCCGCACCTGCCGCACCAGCTCAGGGTGGCCTAAGCCAGTTTAAAGCCGCCGCTGACAAAGCCAAAGGCAAGCATCGCGGTTCTGATGAAGACGAAGACGCACTCGCTCGCAAAAAAGGCGTTGGCATCGCGGCAGCGCGTGATGAACGTAAACGCCGTGGTAATCGTCGCGCCGTTGAAACGGGCGATGATGAGGGTCGAAGGGGGCGACGCGACAATCGATCGATCATTCACCGCGGAACCAACACTGCCGCACCACGAAAAGAAAAAGCGGTCCTAGAGCTACCATGTACTGTGCGTAGCTTCTTGGAAGCATCGGGTCTGCCCGCCGGAAAAGTGCTCGGTACGCTAATGCAGATGGGTAAGGGACTGACGATCAACGCCAGCCTCGATACTGAATCGGCCGAAGCCCTAGCTCTTGAACTGGGTGTTGAGATCGAATTCCGCCAACCTGCTTCGCTCGAATCTGAACTGATTGATGAAATGGAAAACGAAGTCGACTCCGCAGAGTCGCTTGAATTCCGTCCACCGATCGTTACTTTCTTGGGCCACGTTGACCACGGCAAGACTTCGTTGCTGGATTACTTGATCGGGACTCGCATCGTCACGGGCGAAGCCGGCGGTATTACCCAGCACATTCGAGCTTACCAAGTCGAAAAAGACGGTAAGAAAATTTCGTTCGTCGATACACCTGGCCACGAAGCATTTACTGAAATGCGAGCTCGTGGAGCCAACGTAACCGACATTGCGATTCTCGTTATCGCGGCTGAAGACGGTATCATGCCGCAGACCGAAGAAGCGATCAGCCACGCTAAAGCGGCTGGTGTGCCGATTGTCGTTGCGCTGAACAAGATCGATTTGCCAGGGGCTGACGTCAATCGTGTGTTGACTCAGATGACTGAGCATGGTCTCACGCCTAGCGAATGGGGTGGTGATGTTGAAGTGGTCCGAACTAGCGCCATCACTGGCCAAGGTATGGACGAACTGCTCGAAACATTGCTCACCGTTGCTGAATTGAACGACTACAAAGCCAACCCAAATCGCCCTGCGATCGGTGTCTGTTTGGAAGCCGGTCAAGCGGCCGACAAGGGTGTTATCGCCAAAGTCATGGTCCAGAACGGAACATTGAAGGTCGGTGACATTGTCTTGTGCGGAACGAGCTACGGTCGCGTGAAGGCACTTTACGATACGTTGCAAACCACTAAGCAATTGCAATCGGCTGGTCCATCGGTTCCTGTGAACATCACTGGTTTGGACTTCGCTCCTGCTGCAGGCGATCGTTTCTATGTGCTTTCCGATATTATTGAAGCTCGCGAGTTGGCTGAATCACGTTCAGACATTTCACGTGCTCAGTCGCTGTCTGGCACTTCGCCAAAGGTCTCGTTCGAAACGTTCCAAGACTTGCTGCAATCGGGCAAGCTCGGAAAGTCGGATGATGTTGCTGAACTGAATATCATCATTCGTGCTGACGCTCGCGGTTCGCTCGAAGCGATCGAAAAAGAACTTGGCAAACTTTCGCATCCAGAAGTTAAGATCAACATCCTGCAAAAGAGCGTTGGTGGCATCACGCTGGCTGACGTAACTTTGGCACATGCGTCCAACGCAGTGGTGGTCGGCTTTAACGTGATACCAGACGAAGCGGCACGCAGCTTGGCTGATGCACGGCATGTCGAAATTCGACGTTACGACATCATTTATAAGTTGGCTGAGGATATCAAAGCGATCGTCGAAGGCCGCTTGCGTCCAGAAGAACGCATCATGGAACTCGGTCGTGCTGTGGTTAAGACTGTCTTCACGATTACTCGCGTTGGAACCGTTGCTGGTTGCTATGTGCTCACGGGTACGATCGAACGTGGTTGCCGAATTCGCGTTAATCGCGACAACCGCACCATCGGAGATTATGGGCTCGATTCGCTCAAGCGGCATAAAGATGACGTCAAGGAAGTTCCGCGTGGCATGGAGTGCGGTATTCGGTTGTCAGGTTTCAATGACTTGAAGCAAGACGACGTACTTGAGGCGTACAAGGTTGAAGAGTTTGCGAGAACGCTCAGTTAATATCATCCGGGCAATCCGACTGGCTAACCGTGGCCAGTCGGTCTCGCTGTATCTTCCCTTCCATGACTTAAGGTGTGAGAAATAATGACAAGCCGCAGACTACTCAAAGCCGCAGAGGCCGTACGAGAAGTAGTGAGTATGGCCATTCTCACTGAGATCCGTGATCCTCGGGTTCAACACGTCACTGTAACAAGTGTCGAAGTTGCACCCGACATGCGTTCGGCCAAAGTGCTCATTAGCGTGATGGCCGAAGAGGGCAAGCAGCACTTGTGCCTCAAAGGTCTGCAAAATTCCTCTGGTTTTTTGCAATCGCAGTTAGCCAAAAAAATCGATACGCGCTACGTTCCGCGACTGACATTTGAACTCGATACCGGGGTCAAAAAGAGTCTCGAGGTTGCTAGAATCCTCTATGAATTGGAAATGGAACGCAAGCAGCTGGCTGCAGCCCAAGAGGTTCCAGAGGTTCCAGAGGTTCCAGAGGTTCCAGAGGCTCCAGAGGCTCCAGCTCCAGACGCTCCGCCAGACCCGCCCATTGCAACCGCAGACTGATTTCCCGCCAAACGTCTTTGATCCCCTCACTTCTCCGTTTTTTCAGCAGTAGATATTTTCAACATGAGCACCAAAAATCGCGGAGACCGCATTCAGCTGCTGCACAAAGTCGTCAAGAAATACTACAAGCCCGTACCTACCCCAGAGGGTCGTGCAGTGCTTGAGCACTTGATTTATGCGTGCTGTCTTGAGGATGCTCGCTACGAATCTGCTGACGAAGCTTTTCATCGCTTGCAAGAGTCGTATTTTGATTGGAATGAAGTACGCGTCACCACCGTGACAGAGCTTGCGGAAGTCCTTCACAATCTGCCAGACCCTTCGGCAGCGGCAGTTCGAGTCAAGAAGAACTTGCAATCGATCTTCGAAACGCGATACAGCTTTGAAATCGAAGACATGGTCAAGATGAACCAAGGCAAGGCCATCCAAGAGCTTGAGAAACTAGGTGGAATCAGCAAGTTTGTTTTGGGCTACACAACGCAAAATTCGTTGGGCGGCCATGCGATTCCTGTCAGCGAATCGATCATGAAGATCCTGATCGCGACCGAAATTGTTTCTGAAGCCGAAGCCGCCAAAGGCCAAGCTCCGGGACTGGAAAGAACGATTGCAAAATCGAAAGGACTCGAGTTTTCATCATGCTTGCACCAGTTTGCAGTCGATTGTTTGCTGCAACCAACTAGCAAGCAGATCAAAGCGATGTTGAAGGAAGCCGGCGCAGTGGAACCGCCACCGAAGAAGGAAGAACCCAAGCCCGCTCCCAAACCAGAAAAACCAGCACCGACTAAAGTTGTTGCCAAGAAAGTAGAAAAAGAGCCGGAACCGGAGCCTGCCACAAAGACAAAATCCAAGACGGTTGTACCTCCACCAGCCAAGCCTGTGGCGAAGGCAGCCGCTCAGCCGACTGCAAAGCCAGTTGAAAAAGCGGTCGTAAAACCTGTCAGCAAAACTCCTACGAAGTCGCCTGCAAAGAGCGTTGAAAAGGCACCCACGAAAGAGCCAGTCAAGCCTGCGGCCAAGAAGGCACCCGCTAAAAAGGCGCCTCCGTTGGCTAAATTCACTTCCAAAAAGCCAACTGCATCAAAGCCTCCGAAACGCAAACCAAAATAGACAACGTCAAACTCTTCACCCGATTCTATTCGAGAAAGTGAATCATGGCTGGACATTCACATTCGGCGAACATCAAGCACAAGAAGGCGCTGGTTGACAGTAAGCGTAGCAAGCTATGGTCAAAGATGTCCAAGGCAATCATCGTGGCTGCGAAGCTCGGTGGCGGCGATCCTGACGCAAACATTCGACTGCGAGCAGCCATTGTTGACGCAAAAGCCGTCAGCGTTCCCAAAGACAATATCGAGCGTGCGATCAAGAAGGGAACCGGAGAACTCGAAGGCGGTGACGTTGAAGAGATTCTCTACGAAGGTTACGGTCCCGCCGGTGTAGCCATCATGTGCGATATCATGACCGACAATCGCAATCGAACCGCTCCCGAGATCCGAAAGATCTTTGATGTGCATGGAGGCAACTTGGGTGGCACCGGTTGCGTGTCTTACATGTTCGAACGCAAAGGTGTCATCATCATCGCTCCCACTGATGGCAACGAAGAGCGTGTCATCGAGTTGGCTATTGAACACGGCGCTCAAGATGCAGACATTGTTAACGGAAAGATTGAGATCTACACGTTGCCCGAGAATTTCACTGAAGTCACAACTGCGTTCGAAAACGCCAACATTGCGATGGAAGTGAAAGAGATCACGCGAGTGGCTCAAAATACGGTCGATGTCGACGCCGAAACGGCCAAGAAAGTTCTCAAACTTCTCGACATTCTTGAAGACCACGACGACGTTCAAACGGTTTCAACGAATCTCAATTTCAACAATGTCGCTCAATCATAGTTCCCGACTGAACCTGACTTGAAAGCGCATGATCAGCATCGAACGAATAAATCACAAAAATCGCCAACTCCTGCTTTTCCATGTTTTTTAGCCGTTTGACTTTGGCAATTCTTCGTTTCTGAGCTCCAACAGTAGTTAAATTACGCTCAACTAGGCTGACTTGGGATGCGATTGTAGAACATCTGTCCTCAAATGTTCATGGCGTTGCAGAACGTTTGAGTCTCAGCGATGATTCAGCTCGGCCGCAATTATGTAAGTCAAGTTGTGCTACTTAAATACCGCTGGCTTGCCCAGCGGATCGTTCTGCTTCTCACTAAAGAAATCGCTCGTTAGGGTAAGTGGCCGAAGAGCTTCAGCCGACCTTGCGCTGGTCTATAGCTGAGGCCACAACATCGCGAGAGCTAAGCGTCAGCGATTTGCGACTCGGCGAAGCGTGCTGTGCTAATAACATAAGCCCTCGTCGCCTTTCATTGCCACGTCTCGATTTAGTGATGGTACCTCAGCAGGCAATCTCTGCCAAAGGTCCGCGTCTGCAACGATTGGAGGAACGAGTTATACTAACGGCTTTGTCCGTTTTTAATGAAATTCTCTGTAGGCTCAGCTAATGTCTGAACATCCGCAGACCTCGTCTACCGTAGTCGTCCAACGGTTGCTCGATCTTTTGCAAGCAGGCGACCAAGAAGCGTCACGCCAATTACTAGATGTGACTATGGAACGCCTTCGAATCCTGTCGCGAAAAATTCTGGCCGACATTCCCGGCGTTGAACGATGGGAGGAGATAGACGACTTGGTTCAGAACAGCTCCCTCAGGCTGTGGAAAGCTCTTGAAAAACACCATCCGCCTAAACCACTGGACTATTTCCGTCTGGCTGCGGCCATTATTCGGCGCGAGCTGATCGATTTGTCACGACGCTATTTTGGCCCCGAAGGCCTCGCTGCAAACCAAGCCAATTCTTGGTTGCAGAGTAGTCAAGACGCATCGCCGGTCGAATTGATTGGAAATAGCACCTACGATCCTGTGAACTTGAGCAACTGGACGGAATTTCATGAGTATGTCGAAAAACTATCCGACGCGGAACGCATTCTGTTTGATTTGCTGTGGTACCAAGGCATGACAATTAATGAAGCCGCCGAATCGATAGGATCTTCTGAGAGGACAGTGCGAAGGCATTGGCGGCTTGCCCGAATGAAACTTTACCAGAACCTGCTCGCTGATCGAACAGCCAATGAGCCACCCACGTCGGCGAGCTAATTCTCCAAATGATCAAGACGTAAAATTCACTTCTGGGCCTGCTCTAGGAGCTAACGTGTATGAACCCGATGTTAGACGAACTGCTGAACCGGTGGGAGGAAGGGCTGGAGAATGGCCAAGATATCACTCCCGAACAGCTTTGCGAGGATTATCCAGAGTTACTCGAAGAACTGCGAGAGCAGATCCAAGTTCTGCAAGTCGTTGACGCTCGATTTGGTGCGTGGTCACCAAGCCACGAAGGCGGATCGTCGAATAACAAGGGTTCTACAAAGTTGAACCAAACCGTTCAGGTCTCCACGGTGTTTCATATAGATCGACTGCATGCTACCGGTGGACTGGGAGAGGTCTATCTGGCTAGCGATCCTCAGTTGAATCGCACCGTTGCCATTAAGTATCCCCGCGCCAGTCGCTTGAGTAGCGAACAGATGGCACGATTTGAGCGCGAGGCTCAGGTTACAGGTCAGCTAAACCACCCTGGCATCGTGCCGGTCTTTGCATTGAAACAAGACAGCCATGGACAGCCTTGTTATGTGATGCGATTTGTCGACGGCCCGACGCTACAAGATCGAATTGAGAAATTGTTCAGCCAACCGCAGTCGGCTAGGTCCGAATTTGTATCGTCGCTAGAGATGCGGCAATTGCTTCAGAGTTTTGTATCGTTATGTAACATCGTCGCCTACGCGCATGAACATGGTATTGTGCATCGCGATATCAAGCCTGCCAATGTAATCCTTGGTACGTTTGGCGAGACGATGTTGATGGATTGGGGGCTGGCAAAGATATTGAACGAGCCTGAGCCAGTGAACGACGCCGTGGCTTCCTTGTCGGAGTCGGCGGATACTGTTGTTGAACGTTCGTTGAAAACACGAACGGGGCAATTTATGGGTACGCCGGCTTTCGCTAGTCCCGAGCAGCGGCAGGGGCGTGTGGATCTCATGGACGCTCGTACCGATGTTTACTCCTTGGGGGCGACACTGCTGTCAATGCTTACCGGATTGGTTCCCGGTGGTGAGTCGATACGACACGCGGCGGAACTCCGCAATCGCTCCGGTGGATTGGTGCCTCGCCGTTTATTGGCTATATGCGAAAAGGCTCGTGCTACCGAGCTTGAACATCGATACCAGTCGGTCGTGAATTTGCGAGAAGACATCGAGTGCTATTTAGCGGGTGAACCGATTAGCGTCGTTAAAGAGACTGTCTGGTCGAGAATGTCTCGGACTGTGCGCCGTAGGTCGGGCCTAGCGGCTGCCTTGCTGGTGGGAGTTTCGATGGCCATTATCGCTGGCGCCGCTGGTAGCGTATTGCTAAGCCAAAAGAACCAGCAGTTGCGCAGCACCAACAACAAACTCGAAGTGGCCATCGCCGAGTCCCTTGCTTCTCAACAACGCTCCGCCTCAACGACCGACCTGCTTGCTCAAGCGATACGGGCGGCAACACCCGAGGTCGCGCAAGGCAAAGAGCCGACCGTCCGTCAGTTACTCGATGAAACCTCCAAGCGACTTCGTACAGATAACACCATCAACCCACTGGTCGCTGCCGGCACGCATCAAATTCTGGCGGAAGCTTTTCTATCGATAGGCGTGTACGAAACTGCGCAGGAACATGCTAACTTGGCAACTCAGTTGTACAAGCAACATTCTGGAGAGAACAGCTCAGAAGCGCTGCATGCTCAGGCCGCCCAAGCGCAGATGTTGTCACGTCGCGACAAAGATGAGGAAGCGATTGCGCTGGCCCGCGACGCCTTGGAACGCGGACGGAAAGTCCCAGACTTGCACATTGACACGAGGATCACACTGATCGATATCTATGGCCACGTCCTTTCTTCGTGTCCGTCGCCGGATTTTGCAGCGATTGTGGCTATACAACGTGAGGCTTATGACCTGGCGCATGAGAAACTGGGCCCCAATCACCGCAAGACTCTGCTGGTGAGCAGCAATTTGGCGACGGCAATGATGGACGCCGAAGACTATGAGGGGGCTGAGACACTGTTGAATACTACTCACCAAGCCCATATAGAACTATTGGGAAAGACTCATCCAGAAACGCTGGTTGACGGATTTAACTTGATTGCTCTGCGATTCAACCGAAATGATTTTCAAGCTGCCAAGGACTTGGCAATTCCTCAACGAGCCATTTATGAAGAGATTCTTGGACTCGAGCATCATCGGACAATTCGCATGGGGCTGTTAATCAGCCAAATAGAATTCGGATTGGGAAATCTTGGTATTGCTGAACAAGAGGCTCGGACATGTCTTGAAAGGGCGAACAAAGCCCTGGGCCCTGTACACCAGCATACTTTGGAGGCCCGCGGAACGCTCACTGCCACGCTCGTCGCCCTAAAGCGATTGGATGAAGCGGAGTCGCTTGCGATTCAGCAATATGCAACTACGCAGAACGAATTCGGTGAAGCGCACGATGCCACACGACAAGCTGTAACTCTCCTGTTCGATGTCGCTGAAGCAAAGGGCGAGGTAGCGGCGATGGAAAAGTGGTTTGAAAAATTGAAAGGCTCGCAGTGGGAGGGCGGAGCTGCGCAAGCACTGCAAAAAGCAAAAGAGAAGAATTCTGCCGAGTGACTATTGGCGTAGTTGAAGAATCTCACAAGAAATTTGGCCGCATTTTAAGCCGGCCCTCGATAGCCCTAGTGTGAGAAACAATTTACTCCAACAACACTTCGAGGGAAACATGAAAATTCAATCGTTCTGTATCGTCATCGCTGCCCTTACGTTTTGCAGCCAATCGAGTTTCGGCCAAGGGGGACCCTATACGTCTGACTATTTAAGTCCCAAAGCTTGGCCGAATCCATCAAGTACCTTACCTGGAGAAACGGGGTGGGTCGCCACACGCAAACAAGTGGAACAAAAGCAAAAAGGCTACTACGTTTATTTTGACGCAAGTAAGCAATCGGGCACTATTGAGGGCGGCTGGATCTCATCCACGCAGCATATGGCTTACCTCAAATGGAACGATCCAAACGATGGTGATGACAACTACTTCTACTACTACCCTTCGGAAGCTGGCTACGACACTATCTTCGATGCCATCCCCTTTAGTCAACTCGATCCGCGGTGCTTTCAAAATTTCAACGGACCGTACTGCAAAGTTGTCGACAATCCCTTTTTCATTGGTCAAGTATCGGGCTACCCCTGGGTAGCATTCAGTGGGTTATTTCGTCCGATGGGCGGCGAGTTTAAGCAGTCGCAGATCGACAAAATCAAAGAGACCAACAAATCTCGCAACAGTTCAACGATGAAATCAGATCTGCGTGCATCTCTGGTCAACGAATTCGTGGCCTTACACCCTGCACTCGCGGGTGAAATACCCGTGGATACCGCCGGCAACACATTGAATAACAATGCAACTTCTGACAGCTATGCAGCGGTGTGTCACATTCTGCCGAGAATTGCACCGGAAGGCAACGGATGCGGACGGAACGCTTTTCGAAATGCGTTGCTGGTCTCGAATAAAATGAAAAAGCAACTCGAAAAGGCCGGCTACCCCAGCGCGGGATTTATCATGTATTGCGAGTGGCTGGCGACCAAGTACAACAAAACTCTGCCTCAACCAACGCCGCCCAAAGCCATTACTTACACAGAGATTCAAGACCTCAGCCAACTTGCGAGAATGGATGTCGAGTATCTTGACGAAGATGAAACCCGAGCACTGCTCGACTATGTTCAAGGCTCAAGCCGAAGATAGAACAAGTTCTGCTAGGTATGAGCGTGGATAACAAGTAAACTGTGGACGCCTGCGAAGCAATTGCTTGCAGGCTTCCGTTCTGCGCTGAAATGCAAATATTCTTATTTTTCGACGAAGATAGACTGTCATGTACGATAGTGACATCGAGATCATTCCGAACGTTGGGTGGCCGCTGAGGCTGTTGGCTATCGATGGGTTAGATAGTTCATTAGTTTTGTCCTACGCTTTGCATCAAAGGAACACCAGAATGCGATCAACGATTTTTCTAGGTTTGGCATTGTGTCTGGCATGGCCCGCGTCGAAGAACGCTCTATCTCAAGACGGTTTTGTCATCCCTGCCTTTCAAGTCCGATTTACGAACTGTGTCGAGAGCATAGGGGTGGGGTTGGCTCCCACCGACGGTGTGCTCGAAATGTTACCGCCCGAGTTTACGCCCGTTGGCATCGGCGAACCGGTTACTCCAGTGGTGGTTCGAACCTCACGTTGCGCCATTTCGGTACCGGGATACAAAAAACGAACGGGCAATATTGTTCAAATTGGCGCCATAATTTTTCCACCGGATGGAACAGGTGATATCAATAATTACACACTTTACTACTACACAGACGACATCGTCATTTGGTTGTACCTCAATGTTGTCGGTGTCGATGCGCAGTATGTACCAACGCTTCAATATCGCATCAGCGGAAACAACTCATTGCTCGTAAGTGTTCCCGTCCCGGGTTATCCACGATTTCAAGTAGCCGGACATATTGCTCCCTCGAATGTGTCGTCTGGTTCACTTCTGGCGAATTGGTGGCAGAAGAGTCCCTGTGGCATTGTTAAGATGAGCACAAATGTCCCGGTAATCAAAATCGGTGGCGCTGATCTTATTTTAACCACGAACAGCGACAGTAGCCTGGGGCAACTTATCGGAGATGACACACTGAACTTTCCAATCATTCAGCAGTTTAATCGCTTCGACGAAGCTACAATGAAAGTTGAACTGGTGGTTCCCTAGATTGATCTACTGGAATTTGACTTAGATCCGTCGTCACTTTATTAGTAGCTTCGTCAGGCGGCTGGGCAACAGCCATGCGAGATCCAGACGGTGCCGAGATCCGGACGGTTTTCGAGACACGCTGCAAGGTTTCCTTTTGCAGGGCGACCTAGTGTTTGCTCAGCTGCTTGATCGGGAAATCGTCCAGCGAGTATTTACGTCCAGCGAGTATTTACAAAGCATGGTGCTTGCTTCGGTGGAGTCTTTCATACGGCAATTGTACTTTGGGCTTTTATGAGCCAAGTGCTACGGGATGGCAAAGAAGCCTCCGGCCGATCGGCCGTTGCTCGGGTCTCTTCATACTTAGCTCGCTTTGGTATGAAGGTCCGTGCTCCCTCGAACAATCAGTTTCACATCGGCTTGTCAGTATGTTTTGGCAAGCTGGCAGGAATTCTTGAATGTACTAAGTGAATTGTCATGGCGCACCTACTGCGAGCAGCTCCTTACCGCGATCTCAGCCTGTAGTGTGACCAACGGTATAAATTGAGCCAAAGCCAACGGGTTCATTTTTTCAAATTGGCGGATTTTGATTTAGTGTTCGGACAATTGCCCAGCTCTTCGCAGTGTTTTTTGCGGAGTTAGAGACGTTTCGGATTGTTGCGTA
>JANODD010000370.1:0-11243 GCA_031412515.1 Planctomycetia bacterium
CTTTTATCCATGCCAGTTGGAAGGCCTAACGATCCGCAGGGTAAACCGGTAAACCTGCGGGATTCTGTTGGGATTCAGATGCCAGAGCAAGAAGAATACCGCAGTCTTGTACTGCGGATTTTTCTGTTTCTAACTAAGTGCTCTAGGCAGATGGAACAGTGGCCGAACAGTGGAGCCAACAAGTCGCTGGTCAGACGCTGAGGCCGCAACATCCCTGAAGCTGAGTGTCAGCGGGTTGCGACTCGGCAGTGACCAGCGTGCTAAGAACATTAGCTCTCGTCGCCGTGCTTCGTTAACGCTCTCCTTAGTTAGAAGCCTAACGATCCGCAGGGTAAACCTGCGGCATTCTGTTGGGATTCAGAAGCCAGAGCAAGAAGAATACCGCAGTCTTGTACTGCGGATTGTTCTGCTTTTTACTAGGTAGCACAGGTCGCACTGGGCAAGAGCGCCCCACCAACATTTCACCGCTATTGCGGTTTGACCTCTCCCTGCCGCAAGGCATGCTGGCGATTAAACTCAATGCCCGTCAGAGTCTCTAGTTCACCGCTTGGCCATTGAATGGTGACCTCATCAACCTTCTGAACCTTCCCAAGCCCAAAGGTCAGAGTGAGTTCACATTGACTGAGGTAACTGCGAGTTGCTGTCACATAGCGCCGCTGTGTAACACCGCCAGCCTTAACGGTAACCATCGCGCCAGCCGCATCTCGATTCGATTTGCCAGTCCCTTCTAACTTCAGTCGCAACCAATTGTTGTCCAGCTTCTGTTCATTGCGCAATATCCTTGCCGGCCCACCATTACCAACCAGCACCACATCGACATCGCCGTCACCATCCAAGTCACCATACGCCGCAGCTCGGCCAACCATTTTCTTAAGTGCTGCTTCGCCTACTTCAGAGGCCTTCAAGGCAACCAGCTCGCTGCTGCCCGATGAGCCGGCATTCCAAAAAAACTGTGGCGATTGAGCGTACTCTTGAGTGGATTGGACTTTATTGATCTCTTCTTCCAAGTGGCCATTCGAGCAAACAAGATCCTGCCGACCATCGAGATCGAGATCCGCAAAAAACATTCCGAACGTTAAACTCAGTCGACTCTGCGGTCCCAGCCCACTTGCCATGGCTGCATCAAAAAACGGTTGCTCAGCTCCACGCGAAACGTAAAGCGACGAAGGTTCGTTCGCGAAATTACCAATAGCGACGGCTAAGGAATCATCGTTGCGCATAAACCCGCAGTCGAGTCCCATCGCGCCCGTCGCGTTCCCCGCGCGATCAAAGGCAACTCCCATCGGGATACCCGACTCTTGAAACGACTTGCCATCTCGATTGATAAAAAGAAAATTCTGAACCGTATCGTTGGCTACGATTAAATCCATCCAGCCATCGCGATTAACGTCGATGGCCGCGACACCCAAGCCTTTGCCAACGGGAACTTGAGTATCAGGATTGACGACTTCGATTCCCATCTCTTTCGAGACCTCTTTGAATTTGCCATCTCCCTCGTTGTGATACAGGTGCGATTGCGTACCTTTAAACGAAGTCGGTTGTCCGAAGGCTCGCCCCAGTCCGGTGAGTGAAAATCCGAGCGACAAATCCAACTCTCGCGACCACAGCACATATTCGCATGCAAACAGATCAAGTCGTCCATCGTTGTCATAGTCAAACCAAACACAGCCCGAACTCCAAGCTTCCTTGCCGCTCAAGCCTGCACTCTCGGTCACGTCGACGAATTTGCCTTCGTTGTTCTTAAATAAATAGTTCTTACCAACCGCCGTCACAAAAACATCCGGCCAGCCGTCATTGTCAAAATCACCGACCGCAGGACCGCATCCATAAAAGTTCTTTTCAAGTCCAACTTCGGCAGTAACATCGGTAAACTTTGCAGTTCCGTCGTTGCGGTACAAGCAGAGTGATCTGGGGTTGGCGATCGGTTTCTTTGCCCAAGGCCAACTCGTTCCGCCGACAAACAGAAGATCGTTGTCACCATCGCGATCAAAATCAAACACAGCCACACCGCCACCCATGGTCTCTGGGAGCAGCTTCTCGCCTTCCATACCATTGACGTGCTTCCAATCAATACCGGCTTCGGTAGTGATGTCCGTTAGCGGAATTTTGGGAAGAGTCACTTGTTCCATCGCGCGAACTTGCGGAAGTGCGACCTCCGTTTTGCGGTCTTCAACGACGGGTTTGCGCAAGTAGACTGCAAGTGCAATGCCACCAGCGACCAAACCTACCAAGCCGAGCACCATCAGCGAACCAAAGAGCGCCTTGCCGATGATTGCATCGTCCTGCACATCTTCTCGATCATCCGCAACTTGTTCAGCAACTTTTTTCTTCTTACTCATCAATCGTAACTTTACTTAGTGTGTATTCCGTAGCCTAGGCTTCTAGCCTGGGGAATTAGAGGTTTCGCTCACGTTGGAAAAACAATTTACTCGCCCAGGCTGGAAGCTGTATGGAGGAAAGTTGGTAGCGGAATGCGTCAAGCATTTCGGTCATGTAGACTCAAAATCAGCCCCGAAAACCTTGACGGTTTCCGCTACAGTGCAGTGCTCGGGCTTGGAAGCCCAAGCTACTTTCCTTCTAAAGGTGCGTCAAAATCATCTCGAGGTTCTTCGACAGTCGACTTTTCTGACTCCGGTGCAGTGAATCGTTCTGGCGGTTCAATAGCCGACTCTGCGGGCAACTGATGAGCACCTGACCTGTGCAGCCAATAAATCACCAGCGTCTCTGCCGCATGATCCGCGGCTGGATACTGCCGCCGAGCGATCGGTCGTGCAACGTCCGCAGCATTGTCATCCGGCTTGTAACGCACATGCGCCTTGCCGTGAAAGTCCGCTTTCTCCTTGTTACCAAGTCGCTTGTAGATCGCTGCCAAATTCGCATGCGCAGTCACATCTTCGCTATCGACCTGCAGCGTCTTTTCAAATTCGCCTCGGGCCTCTTCGATCAGCTGCTGCATGCGCTCGGATTGTCCGCGTGACTCGGCCACTTCCGCTAAATCGAGCAGCGTCAAACCCAACGAATTGCGAACTCGGAAGTCCAAGCTGAAATCGAACTTGCGATCACGCAGCTCCTGTGACTTGTCGTTCAGCACGCTGCGGAAACTGTTCGCGGCCTCTTCCAGATAACCCTGCTGACGACTCACTTCACCGCTCAGCCAAGCCATCGTCCAAGCCGGTGGTTTTGGATCCATCGTCGCCGCCCGACCCAATGCCGCGGTGGCTTCATCCAAATTTCCTTCAGCGAACATCACCCGTCCTAAATTCAGCGGACCGTCATAACGCCCCAATTTCTCGACTTCACGAAACGCTGCTGCCGCTTGTCGCAACTGCGAATTACCCATTAGAAGCATTCCGATGCCATAATCATTCCAGCGCTGCCAAACGATCGGTGGCTCGCGCTTGGCTATTTTCTCGCGATCTACTGCAATCACTTCACCGTTCTTCTTGCGAACTTCAAACACCACCGTGTCCTGGGCCATCACCGTGATTGGCAATTCGTTCTTAGTCGTGCCCGGCTCGCCGCGATTGGCAAACGGGATGTCGCCCGCCTTGTAAGCCGCATTCATAAAGTCGATGTACCCCTTATCGAACTTGCGATATTTGAGTTTGGCAGTGACTTCGACAGGTTTTTCAAGATCATCGGGCAACTGCAGCGCGTAATGAATTGTTTGGCCCGCTCCAGGTGGAATTTGATGATTGTAAAGTGGCACAAAGATGTCTTGTGCATTGCGCCGCGCGACGCGATTACCGAAGCGATCCAGCATGAACACATTGATGAAGTGCGACCACGGATCCACTTCGCCTGCATCGGCCATGCCGCCACTGATTCCGATGACCTTATCACCGCTATTGGCCGTTAGCTCGACCCATAACTCATTTGAATCCACGGTGCCTTGAGTCAACAAGTGCCCGAGCTTGAGCGTTCTCACAACCGTCTCGACCAAATACTGCTCACCCGCTTCGAGCACAGGATACTCGGGGCCAATCGGAGCCACGAGTTCGCCGTCGATCTTGCCACCTTTGCGAACTCCAAAAATGTCAATGCGAGTGGAATCCTTGAGCAGCTTGCGGGCGTTCTCGATCCACTTCTCATCATCGCCACGCCAGTACGGCAATGCAGTATTAGCGCCTGGGAAGAAGTGATCATGAACAGCCAACTGCTTTAGATCGTTCGAGTACTTTGCACCAAAATCATTCGACGCCATCACCGGCATATGACAGCCGTTGCAATTCTCTTGAGCGACCGGTGGATAGTAGAAACTCGACGCTCCGTGGCCTGAAACGCCGCTCAGTAGATAATTGTCGTAGTGATTCTGACCGCGTAGGAATTCCTTGTAAGCCGTCAACTCCTTGGGCAAATGCACTTTGTGGCATGTGCTGCAAAACTCGGCCGACTTATGCAGCGGCTTTAAGAATGTCTGCTTATGAAAGCCCGGTTTCGCTTTGACGAGCAACTCGTTGACCTTTTGCAAAAGCGGGTTTTCGCTAAACGTGAATGGATACTGAATCGGTTCTTCAATCACGTAGTCGGCGTTCCCGCGAGTGCTATTCACGTGAGTGATCGCATGACATGCCGTACAGGTAATCCCAGCCTGAGAGGTCGGATCGTTGACATCGTCATAGTCAGGGTTATCAAACGCGCCAGAGAAAAAGGGCACAACGTCGTGGCAACCTGCACACCATCGTGAGGCTTGCACTGTGCCGTCACGTTCGAGCACTTTTTTGCGAGTCTCGCGAACGGCATAAAGGTAAGCTGGGTTATTAAATGAACTGAAGTGATGCGCACTGTGGAACCAATTGTTGTAGATGTCTTGGTGACATCGCGTGCAATACTCGTCGTTCATCAGCGACTTGGCGGGTATCCAGTTACCGGTCGCTGTGCGAGCCAACGATGGCTGGAAATACTTATCGCCTTCCTTGGGACCAGCTACATTCCATTGCCTTGGATCTTGAAACTGGAAGTAAACCATGATGCCAACCGCAGCCGCAGTGGCTATCGCAATTCGACCGCCAACGTACCATTTGATTCGCGGACCGACCAAACGATGCAACCAGTAAAGCCAAATTGCGGCCAGCGGAGCCACAATATGAGCCCAATAGATTACCGATCGCGCCAGCGGTTGTTTTAAATCAAAACCAAACTGCCGGGTTAACAACACACCTGAGATCAGCACCACAATTGAAATCACGAACAGCGCGTATCCGATGCGAACTGCTCGACGATTGCGACGATTTTTGGCTAACCACATATGGGCAAATCCAAAAATCACCACCGGCAGGATCAAGATCAGACCCAGTACCAAATGGGCGAGGAACATGTATTGGTAAAACAGGTCCTCGTAAACCTCGCCGGTGAAATGCTGCGTCCAAGTCACAATAGTCAGGTAAACACCGTTGGCACCCAGCAAGCTAAACAGTGCCAGCACCATGACCAAAAGGACCCGCAGCCGCGGCCCGATCACCCGCGCCGGCTTCGCCTTCTTGGGCGAATCCGGTACGATCGATGCATTTTTGGGTTTGTCAGATCCGCTACTCATATTTGTTTTCTCGACGAATTACTTGCAAAGTTCAGAGAAAGCCAGTGGCACACAAAACCAAAATGCACAAAGCTAAAACTGAAAATCACTTCGTAGGATAACTGTTTTATCACCGAGCGTGACATCGTAAATGGCAACCGCCGGTTTAGACTTACCCTTTCCTTTCAACTGTAGCTCAGTTTTCTGTCGCCAGTGGCTACCACTTAACACCGCGGGCTCTATCAGTTTATATCCACCCAGCACAACTCCACTTTGCCAATCTTCATCGGCAACCACAAGCTCGGGATGGGCGGTAGCGAACTCAGTCATCTTCGTCCCCGATTTCCAAGCATCCAAAATCTGTTGCACGGCCTGTTTAGCTTGATCTTGATTACCCGTCGCTTGAATCGTACCGCCGCTTTTGCATCCTGCCAACGCAACGAATGCAACCCAGCACAGGGCCCAAGTTGCATTCATCATTCCACTATCGAATCGCATACAACCGTCCTATTTTAAGAGTTCATCTTCGCAAGTGGATAAGCCTGCGGCTTCGGTCACGCGATCAAAGTAAGCTCGGCTGGTGACATAGTTGATAAGCTGCGTTGCCCGTCGCGGACCTGACAGTTTGACTACGGTTGCGACATCGTCGTCGGAGAGCGTTATAGGTGAAGTCGCCAACTTGCGAGCCATCACTAACATCGCTTGTTCGGCTTCGCTCAATGATTTTAGATCGCCGTCCAGGGCATAGACCTGATCGGCTGACTGTCCCAGTTCTTGCAAGCGTTTCATCGCATGGGCGACCGCATACCAAGCTCGATCTTGACGAGCGACCAGCCAACTGACGCGAGCTCGATCCAAGGGGGATAGATCCTCTTCGCCAACCGGTCGATCGATCAAACTGTCAATCCGGCGCAGGCTTTCGTTCGGAAAGTTAGCCATCAGTCGCATCCAAGCTGGAGTCATTTTTGCATCGACTGATTTTGCAAATGCCGCCCGCGTCGCTTCGCTGCTCACTAGCGGCAATCGACTGTGGCGCTTCGACATCGCTGCAAGTCGGCTTTCAACCTCGGCCCGAGTTTCGTTAATCGGAGGAACTCCAACGACGGCGCGAGTGCTTGTTCCATTCGCATCCGGCGACAGGGCTGCGACCACCGATCGTTTCTTTTGGAACTTGCCCGCTGTCGGCGTTAAGAAAGTATCGATTGGAAGCGATTCTTTTGGCACATTCGTGGAAGCGTTTTCAAAGAACCGAGTCCCGTGTTGGGATTGAGCAACGCCGGTCCCTTCCTTCCATCGATTGATGGAGTTGTTGCCGGCAATCGACAGTGTCATTTCCAGAATTTGAAGGTCCGTGTAGTGCTTGCGAAGAGCTTCGATGTCAGCGTCGGCGATTGCATTGGGCGACCAAGTCAACTTCCGAGCCCAAGCGTATGCAGCTTGTTCGGCAGGCGTAAAGGCTTCCCATTCCATATCTAGTGCTGCGATTCGGTCGTCCGAAAGGCCAGCGGCTGACAACTTCTGCTCCTGGTGTCCAAGACAATATTGGCAATTGTTAGTACGCGAAACAATCCAAAACAGTTCGGTCTTAAATTCATAAGACAACGACATGTTCTCGTCTGCATTGCGTCTAAAGTCGCGTGTTGCAGCGGCGGCAGGCGAAGTAGCCGCGCCAGTCGCTCGTGGTCGACTGCCAAAGGCTGAACCTTCGCCATCGATCAAGTAGTGATATCGCAGTCGACTTTCATAATCGTCAGCGCGATCACCCAGTTGCTCTTTCTCGGCAGCCGTTAGCTCTGGAAGCGGCAAGCGAACGGTGCGCGACTTCATGTCTTCCAGCAGTTGCTTCATCTCCGGTCGCGTTGCAGGAATCGGTCGGGCTGTTTTATCGGGCTCAGCAGCGTCAATGGAGCCACAAAACGCTTGAGGCAGTAATAAAAGTGAAAATAGCCATCTAGGGTTCATTATCGGTTCTCTTGGAGCTTTGGGTTTTGGGAAATGAAGACACCACAAACCGGCGGCTCGTGGTGTCCTATGCTGTGCCACGCTTTGAATTCGACTTAAAACTAGACGGACGGGACAAATGGTCCCATCCTACGCAAGCATTAGTTTCGCGAGACAATTTCTCCGCCGTCACGCGAACCTACAGCTCTCCAAATCGGTAGCTCGATGGAATCTGAGAAGAAATCGACAGAACCATCACACATAGAAACCATGACGCCACCAGTGTGAAAGCTGGCAGCGGTCGTGGCGATACGTCCTGGAGGGAACATGCATGAGCGTGTGTTCGGTCCTGAAACGTGGAAATACTGGGTTGTCGAGTGATACGACTGCAACCAAGGGGCACCGACATCGGATACGCCCTGCATCGCCAAGCTGGTTGTATCGACTGCCTTGCACTGCTGAACCGCTTCGTCTGGAGTGGCTGGATAAGTACCCGGACGGAAGGTGTCAAACTTGCTCACCGACGCATTGTTGAAATCGGCGAATGGGTGCTCGCTGAACGCAGCCGTATTGCTCATGCCATCGGTGATCTCAGCGGCTTTCAAGCTGCGATCAGGAATGAAAACGCCGTTCGGTGCAGGCATGCCAAAGTTGATATTGGAACTATCTGTCGGTGGCTTGGCATACAGAATTTGACTACCTTGATTTGCGCGATAAGTCGTTCCGGCCCAACCGATCGGCAATTTGCTCGTTGGCTCCGAAGGACATATGAATGTCGGCACAGCGGTGCCCATTGCGACGACGTTTGTTAGTGAATTCCAGGACGTTTTAAAGTCGACTTGGTTGTACAAGGCATTCTGTTCAATGAATGGCAGTAGGTACGCATGGACTGAAAGCGGCTTCGCTGTTCCGTTTAAGCAAAGCGGTAAACGCGAGTGAGCCGCCAGATAATTGTGTGCAGCCAACCCAAGCTGCTTGAGATTGTTCGAACATTGCATACGTCGCGCTGCTTCGCGGGCAGCTTGGACGGCTGGTAAAAGGAGCGAAACCAAAATGCCGATGATCGCAATCACGACCAGCAATTCGACAAGAGTAAAGGCGTTACGTTTCATGTTAATTATTCCCGACTGTGATGATTGACTGATAATTGAAGGGAGTTCGAATAGACAAACGAGTTCGTGCCATTCGAAGTCAAAACAAGTGCTACAAAGAGATTTTTGCGTTATATGTAGCTGGGTTTGTAAAAACCCGTCTGAAGCGGCTAACCAACTCCAACGCATCCGGTTTCTCACGAAACCAGCTACACATCACGTTGTTCTCAGCAAAAAGCCGCTGCGCGTCGAAGCCTAGCTTCCAAGCACAGCGTAAAACAGAAGGCGGCTAAGCCTCAAAAGTTCTCTAACAGAAGCAGTTCTCTAACAGAAGCATTGAGACATCGCACAAGTAGCGACTAAACAGTCGGTGGTCTCAACAGACCATCAAGCACAGGAGAAGCTGGCCGGAAAGTTGGCCAAAGCACGAATGGGTTGCAGTAATGCAACGTACCAACAATGGTATTGTTGGCAAGAAACGTTAAATCAGTACGCTCGGATGTGATCACTTGGGGAACCGAGGACATATTTATTGGCGGAGTTCCTTTGCAATTGGGGCCATTGCAAGGTTTGCCTTGTGGCAAGACATGGTAGTGGAACTCGCCGCCGCTATAAACCTTCAGCACATTGCTTGCCAGCGGATTGCCAAACGGGTCTAAGCCGTTCGAGGCATTCTCTGTTCGATGGGCGCAACCTGCCGCAAAAGCCGCCGAACTGAACGTCATACTCAGCGCTGCAAATACCAACGCCCACACCATCCGGTGCGTTGTTAACCGCCAAGCGGCTCGGTAGTTGTCAGTGGCAAAGTGCATAACGGTAGTACGAAAAGTGATAATCGACGAAGGCGTGGAAAGTGTGGGAAATTGCCCAAAGTCACGTCTAATGTTAGCAGGATGTGCCTTATGAGTCAAATGTCCGGTACATAGTCGCCTTTCGCTCCGCGAAAGTAGCGCAGTTTTCCGTATTTTTCGCAGAGCGAGAGACGACGTTAGAAACATAGCCTAGTGTTTATGCTCCCCAAGGAGCACGCAGGTTTGCCCTGCGGTTCGTTGGGTTTACACTAAAAGTTTTCACTCAAAACGTGTACTTAGCGAAAATCAGAACAATCCGCCGTGCAAGACGGCGGTATTCGCGACCGGTGGCATCTGAGCTTATACTGTTCGCACCCCGGCTTCGGCCTGCTTTTCCCCACCGACCGTCCAACTAGGAGATCTGCTCGTGAAAATCCTTTCGATTTGTCTCGCGTTTGCTTATTCGCTTTTATCCTTGGTTCCTGCTCAAGCCCAAGAAAAACCCAAGCCGGTACGAATGGGCTGCGGGATCATGACTTTTGATACCGTTCCAGGCTGGGGCTTACGCCCAGACGGTAAATCGGCTATCGGGCCAACTCACGGATCGGTCGTCATCGACAAAGCGGGCAACATCTACACAAGCGCGAACGCAGGTGTTTTTGTGTTTTCACCCGAAGGTCAAGTCGTTCAGTCTTACCTCGGCGATAAGTACTCGAATATTCACGACATGGAGATCCGCGACGAAGAGGGCACCGAGTTTATCTATGGGGCTCGAAATAATAATGCCGAAGGGATCAAGTTCAACGCTCGCAGCGGCGAAATTGTGCTGAAACTCGCCTTTCCAAAAGAGTCCGGATTAAACCTTGAAAAGTTCAATCCGACAGCCATTACAGTTGCCGCTAACGGCGACGTTTTTTTGTCCGACGGCTACGCAAGCAATCATATTTTCAAATTTGACAAGACCGGCAAGTACTTGATGCACTTCGGGAAAAAGGGGAACGGCGAGAAGGAATTTAACACCGCTCACGGCATGACGCTCGACACTCGCTACACACCCAATCGATTGCTGATCTGCGACCGCAACCACGAACCAAAAGGTCGCTTGCTGCATTACACCTTGGAAGGTGAGTACATCGGCGAAGTGATCACGGGTCTTGGAATGCCAACTTCCGCTGCCATTCAAGGCGATTATGTTTCAGTGCCGGACCTTCACGGTCGCGTCGTCATTCTTGACAAGACCAACACGATCATGGCTGTACTCGGCCACAATCCGGACCCAGCTAAAGGCCGCAACTATAACATCCCTCAAGACCAGTGGATCGAAGGGATCTTCAGCGGAACGCATGGTTCGAACTGGGATAAAGATGGCAACCTTTACGTTCAAGACTGGAACGTATCAGGTCGTATCATGAAACTGGTGCGAGTAAAGTAATCGCGTGAATTGTTTTCGTTTGACCCGTAGACCTGTGGAGAGTGTTGGCTTAATAGCAAGAAGCTAGCCAAAGTGGGTGACCGGTTTTTCGGTGCGCGGGCGTCCTTGCCCGCACGGGACTAAGTGACTTGCAAGTAAGTTTGACGATCTCGGTTTGTTGACAGTTAACGAATTCTTTGCTGTCGCCGCTAGTCAGCTAGCGGGTTCAGCGGGCGGGACGCCCAATGTCACTCACTTTCGAATTGCTGTACTCAAAATAAGGATAGTATTTGCTTGCCGAGGTTAACGTCTATCAGCCGGAACGCGGTAGAGAACGTCCCGCTTAGGAGTTTGAACTGAAGCTGATCATTACGGTGGTATAGTCTTATCAGCCGGAAGGCGTTAGCCTCCGGTTGTGTATTGAACCGGAGGCTAACGCCTTCCGGCTGATAAATCACCTGTAAATCCGCGTTTTCAAGTTCATTCCTAAGCGG
>JANODD010000371.1:0-2420 GCA_031412515.1 Planctomycetia bacterium
TATTGACAAGAAGGGCATCTTGGTTCGTTAGGACTCCGTCATTGTTGACATCTACGGGACGAATTGGGTTTTGCCATTCCGGGCGGGTTTCCCAAAGTTGTTGCGTTACACGGCCATTAGCGTCCACATTTTGACGATATCCATGTCTCTTTCCTTACCTTTCCTCACCAATTTGCAAGCACAACTGGTAGTGCTCATTTCCTTAACCTCGTGCCATTCGTACCAGACACCTTTGACCTTTGTCCACGTAACAACTGTTCGACCGAAAGTACATTACGTTTCGAACTCGACTAAATCGTGGCCAGCTCAATGGGCCTCGCATCAGAATCAAGATACAACTCTCTATCGTTTCTCGTGGCTACGAAAAACGGGAAATCGTTGTCGAGAAAAGACGCGGTGTCCATGCCGCTCGCCAAGATCTCTCCGTTTGTCCGAATAATATCAATAGACCAGTTCATTGCGTCTCGATTTGCAATCGTCAACCCAGTGCGCTTTACAGCTTCAATAGTTGAGTAAGCTGACAATGGAAGAAAATCGCCAGTTCGATCTAACAAGCCTATTTCATCCTCGAGGGTCACTCCAACCGCAAACCCATTTGAAAACGGTTCAAGAGAATCCATTTCGAGAGTAACCAGATTGCGAAAAGCGGAGTCAATGATGTGCCATTTCATCGCATGACTCGCGATCGAGAGGCCGTTTTCGAAAGGGTATGCATTATCGTAAACTGGCCCTAATAGTACTCCTGCATTGACATCTAAGTATCTCCACTGATCCAGTGATTTTGAAGTAGCAACGGTCCAATTCCCTAACCGATTTGCACGCAGTCCAAAAATCGCAACAGGGTTTATCAGTTTATTGTGCTCCCAGTTAAGCACTTCCAATTCACCGCTCGCGAACTGGACCACAACAAAGTTACCTAGCGAATATACGTTTGAAACCGCATTAGCCGATGGCAGCGGTTTCAGCTTAAGGTCCCTATCAAGAATGCAAAACTTGCTTCTCAAATCATCAGAAAGGACAGAATATCGTCCGGCACGATTGTCAGCATCTACGAATCCTGAACAACTAAGAAATTCCGTGAACTCATGCAACGTTACTCCAGACGTGTCGATCAATCGTTCTTTGCCGCTAATTCTGTCTGTTACACAGGCGACGCCGCCATAAAAGCATCCAGCGAAACGAAAAGTCTCCTCGATGGGCCATGAATTCGTATGCGCTGAAAAGTAACGGTACTGGCGGCGTGCTATTTCAACAGGAATCATGTTTGTTATTCAGGATAAAGGATTCGGCCAATTTCGGGGTAATGCTCCATAAGGTGGTTTTTAATGTAGCGTTCTTGTAAATCCGATGGTAACTGACTGAATCTGTTTCTCATAACGCCTGCTTGCAGACAAGTATATTCACCCTTAACAATCGCGCCCGCCTTCTTTGCATAAGGAGCGATCTCATCAAAGAAGACTGCATCCTTAACTACCCGCTCTGCGGCATACATTGCTCCGCCTTCGCTCAAGTAGTAAATTGAAGTGCCTATTGCGAGGACTTTAAACACCTGACCGGCTTTACTCGCAACCGCACCAACAACTTTCCATTTGGTGGTCTTGCCAACCTTGTTTAGCGCCGCAAGTGTCTTGGCTTCGTCTTCTAGGAATGGGAGGCCGGACTTGTCATACCACTTCTTCATCTCGTCTATCGAGCCGTTTACGCGACTGAGGAAGCCCTTGATAAATGGGTCCTGACTATCGGTAATCGATTTGAAAAAGGCCTCCGCCATTTCAGGCGTAATACACTTCGATCCTCCATTCGCTTGTACCCAATTCTCGAGCAGAGCGCCTACTCTCATATTGTAAGCGCGATGTGCCGACGTATTTTGACCACCACCTGGAAATTGGTGGGGGACCATTTTATTGAAAACTAGTTGAACTGCCTTTTTAAAGTTCTTATTCCACCAATACTCATATGGTACAGGATGATGACCACCAGAGCCCCTCACGACACCTTGCGGTGTCTTGGGAGATTGCTTGGATTCTCCGCTCGGATCGGTACCGTTAGTTGATCCATTCCCCACATACCGATACAGATTGGCGTCGCCAGCCCCAAACCCTATCGGGTCTTGGCTGAGCCATCTTCCGGCGTTGGGATCGTACCAACGAGCTCGATTGTACTGCAGGCCGGTGTGGGTGTCCCAGTCTCGACCGGTGTAGCCGAAGAGCTCGTCGACGGCGGCGGGATCGGTGCTGGCGATTACCGCGCCGGTGGTGCTATAGTCCACTTCGCGAACTCGGCGTCCGAAACTGTCAAATACCAAGTGCTGGCGAACGACACCATTGTTGTCGACTAAGTCGCGAACACTTCCCAAGTGATCTGTCAGTGCCCATAACGTGTTGCCTTCAGTCGCACTGGCTGAAGTGGCGTTAACCGAT
>JANODD010000372.1:0-19257 GCA_031412515.1 Planctomycetia bacterium
CGCGGCTAGCGCCGTCGGCTCACTGATGTTTATCCCAAAATTAAAGTTAGACGAAGCACTAGTGTTTTATTACGTTCTATCTCGAGCGAACGCAGTCAACGTAGTAACCGCGCTTTCCATCCACGACTTCTTCTACCAACCCGTGAATGTCGGTATCAAAACCTGGGAACATTT
Source organism: Planctomycetia bacterium (assembly GCA_031412515.1). GTDB lineage: Bacteria > Planctomycetota > Planctomycetia > Pirellulales > Pirellulaceae > Aureliella. The sequence continues at coordinate 175 of JANODD010000372.1, forward strand.
CATTGAACATGCGTGCAAAACGTAGATACTCAATGATCGTTTTGTTGAACTGCTCGCCTGGAATCAACAACGGAATGCCCGGCGGATAAGGCGTTAACAACACCGCCGTTGCACGCCCTTCCAAGTCATCGATCTGGACGCGATCGATCTCGCCATGGGCCATCATCGCAAACGCATCCGATGGCTTCATTGCCGGTTGCATCGGTGATAAATACATTTCGGTCGTCACGCGAGCCACGTCATGGGCCTTGTAGGTATCGTGGATTTGCTGCGACAAGTCTTTTAAGCCAATCGCTTCGTAACGAGGGAATTGCTGAGCGAACTCGGGCAAGATCTTCCACATCGGCTGGTTCTTATCGTAGTCGTCCTTGAACTGCTGCAGTGAACTGAGCAACGTGTTCCAACGGCCTTTGGTGATGCCGATCGTGAACATGATGAAGAACGAATAAAGGCCTGTTTTCTCGACGATCACACCATGCTCAACGAGATATCGCGTGACAATCGAAGCTGGAATCCCCGTTTCCGCGAACTGCCCCGACACATCCAATCCAGGCGTAATGACCGTCGCCTTGATCGGGTCGAGCATATTAAAGCCCGGTGCCAGGTTACCAAAGCCGTGCCAATTTTCATCGGCGTGCAGAATCCAATCGCTGCGCTCGCCAATGCCTTCTTCAGCAAGCGAATCGGGCCCCCAAACTTTAAACCACCAATCGCTGCCCCATTCGTCATCGACTTTGCGCATCGCGCGGCGGAAGTCGATCGCTTCCATAATCGATTCTTCTACGAGAGCGGTTCCACCAGGCGGCTCCATCATCGCTGCGGCAACGTCGCACGACGCAATGATCGCATACTGAGGCGACGTCGAAACGTGCATCAAATAGGCTTCGTTAAACGTATGCCGATCAAGCTTTTTCCCAGTCGGCTCACGCACTAAAATCTGCGACGCCTGCGAAATACCTGCCAGCAGTTTATGCGTCGAGTGAGTCGCAAAGATCATCGTTTGATTGGTCTTTGGACTGTCTTTGCGAATCGCATGCATGTCTTTGTAGAAGTGGTGAAAGGCTGCGTGTGGCAACCAAGCTTCATCGAAATGCAAAGTACCGATTCGGCCGTCGAGCAATTCCTTGAGCATCTCGACGTTGTAGACAATACCATCGTAAGTGCTCTGCGTGATCGTTAGTATGCGCGGCTTACGATCCGGATGAAGCGCTTGAGCCTCAGCCGCAAACGGATTCTGGGCGATCTTCCGCTGGATGCTTTCGGGCAAGAACTCATCACGCGGAATGGGACCGATAATACCGAGATTGTTCCGCGTGGGTCGCAAGAAAACTGGCACCGCGCCGGTCATGATAATCGCATGCAGAATAGATTTGTGGCAGTTACGATCTACCACAACAATGTCGCCATTTGCAACCGTCGAGTGCCAAACAATCTTGTTTGAAGTGGATGTTCCGTTAGTCACGAAGAAGCAATGATCCGCACCAAAGATTCGGGCAGCGTTACGTTCCGACGCGGCTACTGGGCCAGTATGGTCCAGCAACTGCCCAAGTTCTTCGACTGCATTGCATACATCGGCTCGAAGCATATTTTCGCCAAAGAACTGGTGAAACATCTGTCCCACAGGACTTTTTAAAAATGCCACACCACCCGAATGTCCAGGACAGTGCCAGGAGTAAGAACCGTCCTGAGCATAATCGACCAACGCACGAAAAAATGGCGGAGCTAAACCATCGGTGTAAGCTTTGGCTTCACGCAAAATGTGACGGGCGACGAACTCTGGCGTGTCTTCGAACATATGAATGAAACCATGCAGTTCTCGCAAGATTTCATTGGGAATGTGCCGCGACGTGCGGGTCTCGCCATACAAGAAAATCGGAATATCCGAATTTTTATTTCGAATTTCGCTGATAAACGACCGCAAGTTGTTGATCGCGGGGGCCATTGCGCCTTCATGAAATTCATCGTCATCAATCGACAAAATGAATGCCGAGGCGCGGCTTTGTTGCTGGGCAAACTGGGACAAATCGCCGTAATTCGTCACTCCAACAACTTCGGCTCCTTCCCGTTCCATGGCTTCAGCCAGTGCTCGCACACCCAATCCAGACGCATTACCCGATAGAAAATCCTCGTCGATAATGACCACGGGGAATTTGAATTTCATAAAGCCCTTTGCAGCCTTTGGCGAATTGGGGTCGAACTGAGCACTTGAGAAACTGGGGAGAACTTGCCGGATGGTACGAAGTTAATGCATGCCCCGGAAAATGACTAGTAGCCAACCTGTCAGCGACGGACCCACTCCAGCAGTTTTTCGAGTGGCCAAGTATTCACCACCTGCTGCTTGGTCAGCCCCGCACGACGAGCCTGAGTGATGCCAAATCGCATGACCTCGAGCCCTTCAATCGAATGTGCATCGGTATCAATGACAATTGGGATACCGTAGCCCGCAGCGGCCATCAAGTTGGCTTCAGAGAGGTCCAGTCGATAAGGGCTAGCGTTCAGCTCTAAAAACTTACGATTTGCCACAGCGGCTTGAAAGATCGCCTGCAAGTCAACGTCATACGATGGACGGCTTCCAAGAATTCTGCCTGTTGGATGAGCAATCGCGTCCACATGAGGATTGGTCAAAGCACCCAGAATTCGATCCGTGATCTGCTCTTTCGACTGCTTTTGTCCGTAGTGAACGCTCGCCAAAACCCAATCCGCCTGTGCAAGCACTTCATCAGGCAGATCCAAAGGTCCGGCCTCTAAAATATCGCACTCAACTCCCTTCAAAATACGAAAGCCAGCAGGCAGCGTCTTATTGACTTGATCAACCATCTCCCATTGCGCCAGCAACCGAGCCCCGTCCAAACCTCGGGCCATGCTCACCCGTTTTGAATGGTCGGTAATGGCAATATATTTCAGTCCGCGAGCCCGTGCTGCAGCAGCCATCTCGTTCATCGAATTCGAGCCGTCCGATTCCGTGGTATGCATGTGGAGATCACCCACAATGTCACCTAGTTGAACCAGTTCCGGAAAAGCGTCGTTCCCCGCCCAGTTAAGTTCATTACGACCCTCGCGAAGTTCAGGTGCAATCCACTTGAGGCCCAATATCTCGTATAGTTCCTCTTCGTTGCTCCCGCAAAGTAACTGATCAGGCGATTCGATTTTCGCAACCCCGTACTCGTTGACCGTCATCCCCAGCTTTCTCGCGCGACCGCGCACAGCCACATTGTGTTCTTTCGAACCCGTGAAGTACTGTAGCGCCGCTCCGAAACTCTCCTTAGGTACGACTCGCAAGTCAACTTGAAAGTGGTCATCGACGCGGATCGACATTTTTGTTTCGCCTCGAACGATCACACTACTCAGCGCCGGAAACTCCTGAAAGCGATCCATGACAGCATCGTGATCATCGCTGACAACTAATATGTCGATGTCACCGATAGTCTCTTTGCCGCGTCGATAGCTTCCAGCAAACTCCATTTTTTGAATCGCAGCACAACTGCTGAAGTGATTTTTCAGTCGATGCACCAAATGCTCAGCCTGATCAATCCGCAATCGCAGTGCCGCCGACTCAGCGATTTCGAGCCCCGCCAGAATGGCTTCTTCAGTTTTCGCACCAAAACCTTTTAACACGCGAACTTTCTGATCCAAACACGCTTGACGGAGATCTTCCAGCGACTGAATGCCAAGCTCCTTTTGCAGCAGCATTGCTTTCTTCGCACCGACGCCCGGAATGCGAGTCATCTTGACGAGCACCGCAGGCGTGTTGGCTCGCAATTCTTCCAACTGCGGCAGTTTGCCCGTTTCAACCATGACTTTGCATTTATCGGCTAGTGTATCGCCAATGCCAGGAAACTTGCGCAGATCACGGCTTGAGTCAGCCAGGATGTCGGAAACTTGTTCAGTTAGTTCACGAATCGTTTTCGAGCCATTGCGGTAAGCGCGAACCCGAAACTGGTTCTCGCCTCGCAGTTCGAGCAGTTCTGCCATTTCATCGAAAATATCAGCGATCGACCCGTTGTCCATGAAGATGCTCGTCTTGCCAACTTGTTAACATAAATTTGGAATCTCTTTTGTAGACCTACCGCACCGCTTCAACAAGAAGCCAAGCCGAATTTAGTGGGTCGCTTCTGCCGGATGCGACCAATGCTGTTCACTTCCCACTGATAACATGTTGACGCGACGGATAAAAACGAACGGATCGGTTCTATTTATGACGGTCGATCCCTCTAATCGTTTTATTGGTGGTAACGAAATCGTCGCCATCGAAGTAGATTTCACGTATAATTTAGCTCTAAAGGGACTCAACCTATGACAAACAATGAACAACCGGCCGAACTGCTCAATTGTTCGCAGGATTTAAAGCGCCAAGACCGTGAAGAACTTTCGAAAATGGATCCCGCTACCGCGCAAATCCTAGCTGAGTCTATACTTAATCCAAAGTTTGCGAGCATCGCGGAAGGCGAAGCACTCGATTGGCCGGGTGATCTAGGCGATGATTGGGAACCCGCAGGTGAGTAACTTTTCGGTTAGTGATCTCCTTGGAATTCTTGAGAAGCTTAACGCCACTGGATGGCAAGCAATTCTCGTCGGCGGACAAGCTGTAAATATCTGGTGCGCGCGATATGCAGATTCAATTCCTCAACTCGCTGATTACCAACCGCTAGTTAGTCGCGACCTTGATTTTCATGGCGGAATCGCTGAAGCAAAGTTGGCAATGAAACTTCTCAATGCCGGAGGAAAACTGAATTCTGGTAATGATCCAAGTCCCAACGCCGCCGTGATCGAAGTTACTATGGCTGGCGGTCAAAAATTGCTAATCGACATTTTGACAAGCATTTATGGGGTAGGCACCAGCGAGTTGATTCGAAGCGCCGTCAAATGGACGTTCACCGAGTACGCACATCAATTAAACTTGCGAGTGATTCATCCTATCCTACTGCTGGAATCTAAGCTGGCTTGTTACCGATCCCTGCCGCAAATCGGCCGACAGGACTATAAGCACGTAATCCTAATGACCCTTGTTTTACGATCGTGGCTGTTGGAACAGTTGGATGAACCACGAAATGTGTTTAAAGGGATCGAGCGAATCGTTTCGCTGATGCAGACGCCCGATGGCCTGAATGCATACGCAAAAAACATCGATTTATGGAAGGTGATTCCTCTCGACGAAATGCACAGCTCCAACGGATTCCTACAGTTCTTTTCTCAGCGATTGAAACAATTGCAAGATGAAGTTCACGAACGCCGTGTTGGTTACCTTGATGCACTCAAGTGATTTCATGGGTCTCTTCTCCACGGATGACATGGTGGTCCCACGAATAAAAACAAGAGGATCTGTACTGTTCCTGTCAGTTATTCCCACATCTTCGTGCCTCAGCATGTGCAGATTGGCACGAAAATGGTGGGAAAAAACAGGAAAGCAGTTCGCAATTAACTACCTTCCGCTGTCACAAGTACCTCGATCGGTTCGAACACAAACTGTTCATCTCTGAAATCGATCGACACGGAACCGCCTTCGGCAATGTTGCCTTTAAGCAACTCAGTCGCTAGCGGATTTTGAATCTCGCGCTGAATCACTCGCTTCAGCGGCCGAGCTCCAAAGGCCGGATCGTAACCCTCTTCGGCGATGTGGTCGATCGCTGCATCGGTAATCTGCATCTGGATCTGACTTTGCTCCAATTGTTTTTGCAAACGATTCAACTGCAGTTTTACAATGCTACGAATCTGATCACGCTGCAGCGGATGAAATACAATGGTGTCATCGATACGATTCAGGAACTCTGGCAAGAATTTCGTTTTCAAAGCGCCATTCATCGCTTCTTGCAATTCTTCTTCGCTGGCCCCTTCATCGGTCAGTTTCTGGATAAGCTGCGCACCGATGTTGCTGGTCATCACAATGACCGTGTTGGTAAAATTCACTGTCCGTCCGTGACCGTCCGTTAACCGGCCATCGTCGAGCACTTGCAGCAAGATATTGAAGACGTCCGGATGCGCCTTCTCAATTTCGTCGCACAGCAATACACTGTACGGACGACGGCGAACCGCTTCAGTCAACTTGCCGCCTTCTTCATAGCCGACGTATCCCGGAGGCGCTCCGGTCAAGCGACTGACCGAATGTCGCTCCATGAATTCGCTCATGTCGAGCCGAACCATGGCTTGCTCGTCGTCAAACATCACTTCGGCCAGCGCTTTACAAAGTTCTGTTTTGCCAACGCCAGTCGGTCCAAGGAACAAGAACGAACCAATCGGGCGATTGGGATCCTGCAAACCGCTACGACTGCGACGAACCGCATTGGATACTGCCGCCACTGCATCTTCTTGCCCAATGACACGACTGTGCAAACGTTCTTCCATGACCAGTAGTTTCGCTCGCTCGGTTTCAAGCATTCGACTGACCGGAACACCAGTCCAGTTGCTCACCACATTGGCAATTTCGTCCGCCGTAACTTCCGTCCGTAGAAGTCTTGCCTTTTCAGTTTGAGCTGGCTTTTGGGGCTCTTCTTGCTCCACCTTCGTCGATAGCAATTGCTTCTGCTTGTCGAGTTCAAATAATCGCTGGTAATCGGCTTCGGTCACTGCCTGCCCAGCCGACTGCTTTTCGCGAATCTGAGCATCCAATAATTTAAAGTCTTGCTCGGCTTTGTCGAGTTGTTTGCGGACCGATGCCACATCACTCATGCCAAGCTTTTCCGATTCCCATTGCTCACGCAGACTCGCTAGCTCGCGCTGAACATCCTTTATTTCGCCTTCGATATCGTGCAGTTGGTCATCGGTCGAGGAGTCATTCTCTTCGACCAATTGACGCTGAGCCAATTCGAGTTGCCGCAGTCGTCGTTGAGCTTCATCAATTTCAGCGGGTACGCTTTCGCGTTCCATCGCCAAGCGGCTTGCCGCTTCGTCGACTAGGTCAATGGCTTTGTCGGGTAGAAAGCGATCGGTGATATAACGATTCGATAGATTGGCGGCAGCGACTAGCGCTGCGTCACGAATCTTGACGCCATGATGCGATTCATAGCGACTCTTCAAGCCACGAAGAATGGCGATCGTGTTCTCAACCGTCGGTTCACCAACGTAAACCGGTTGGAAGCGACGTTCAAGCGCCGCGTCTTTTTCGATATGTTTGCGATATTCGTCCAGTGTCGTAGCGCCGATACAGCGGAGTTGGCCGCGAGCTAATTCGGGCTTCAAGAGATTCGCCGCATCGCTGCTTCCCTCGGCAGCGCCTGCGCCGATTACAGTGTGCAATTCGTCGATGAACAAAATCACACTTCCGTCAGCGTCTTTGACTTCGCGCAGCACTGCCTTTAAGCGCTCTTCAAAATCGCCTCGAAATTTTGCACCGGCAACGAGAGCACCCATATCGAGTGCCACAACGCGTTTGTTCTTCAGACTTTGCGGTACATCACCTTCGACGATTCGCAGCGCAAGTCCCTCAACGATGGCTGTCTTGCCAACACCTGGTTCACCGATCAGCACAGGGTTGTTTTTTGTTCGTCGAGAAAGCACTTGAATCACTCGGCGAATTTCGTTGTCGCGACCGATCACGGGATCAAGTTTGTTTTGCGTCGCTTGCTTGATCAGATCGATGCCGTACTTTTCCAGAGCGTTGAATTTGCCTTCAGGGTTCTGGTCGGTAACACGCGCCGAACCCCGGAAAGCTTGCAAGGCTTTGAGCACGTCGGATTCTTGGATGCCGTTGAGCTTCAGAAGGTTTTGAGCTTTACCGTCCGATTTGAGTAATCCAAGGAAAAGATGCTCCGTACTGACAAACTCGTCCTTCATGTCGTCAGCTATTTTGGCAGCGGCGTCCAAAGCGGATCGGAGACTTGGATTCACTTGCGGTTCGCGTCCACCGCTCACTTTTGGCAGTCGTTTGAGTTCGTTTCCTGCCAGCGTTCGCAACTGCTCTACGGCCACCCCCAGCTTCTTCAGCAACGGGACGACCACACCATCGGATTGCTTGAGCAGGGCTTCCAGCAAATGGAGCGTATCCATGTCTGGATTTCCCAATTCCAGTGCGCGATTCTGCGCATCTGCCACAGCTTCTTGTGCTTTTACGGTCAATTTGTCAATTCGAAAAGCCATCGTTTTCCTCAATGTTGGGTGGTTAAACCCCGCAGATCAAGCCGGTGCTGCCAAAATGGCTTTTCATTGCAGGTGCAGTTCCACCACTAAGGAAATTTGGTGCCAACTTGGCTTCAATACTCCAAAATGCGAATTCCGGTAGAGAATTTGAACGGTTCTCATCGTCTGCCCATAGCCAAGGCGAGGCGGCTGAATAAGTGGAATGGCTTTAGTTTAGAACCGTCGACACCTGCTCAAACTTCGAACTGCAAGCGCATTGCGCATATTGCCCACGTCGACGGAGAGTGTTGACTTAATGGCAATTGCTCATGTGTCGCATAAATTATGCAATAAGTGACCGGTTTTTCGGACCGCGGGCGACCCGCCCAATGTCACTCACTTTCGAATGGCTGTACTCAATTTAAGGATAGTATTCGCTTGCCGAGGTTTAAGCCTATCAGCCGGAACGCGTTAGCGTCCGGTTAATGGGTACAAACCGGACGCTAACGCGTTCCGGCTGATTAGTCCAACGGTACTAAGGTGTTGCGATTTCGCAAAGTCGAGAAAGTGAGTGACATTGGGCGACGCGCCCGCTGAACCCGCTAGGTGACTCGAAGAATACGGGCTCCGCTAACAATGGTTCAAACAGAGCGCTATGCAGTTTGCTGGCCGGTGTACTTTACGCGACCGTGGTAGATGGCGGTAAGCGATTTGACTAGCGAGTTCTTTACCAGGTCGAGTTGCTGCAGTGTCAAACCGCATTCGTCAAACTGACCGTCCAGCAACTTTTTCATGGCCAGTTGATCAACTAAGTTCTGCAGTCGCGACGATGTTGGTTCAACTAACGAGCGGCTCGCACTTTCGACTGAGTCGGCCAACATCAGGACTGCGGCCTCACGAGTCTGAGGTTTTGGACCGGGATAACGGAATGATGTCTCGGAGACTTCCTCTTTGTTCGGGTCGGTTTGACTTCGCTTGGTCGCCTCGCGATAAAAATGCTCTACCAAAGTCGTACCATGATGCTGCTCAATGAAATCGGTAATGGGCTTCGGCAAATGGTGTTGCCGCGCCAAGTCAGCGCCGTCTTTGACGTGAGCGATGATCACGAGCGTACTCATGGCGGGTTGCAACGTGTCGTGACAATTGCCCGCCTGCCCTTGATTCTCGACAAAGTAATTTGGCTTGAACATCTTTCCAATATCATGGAAATAGGCCCCCACGCGGGTCAACAAGCCGTGGGCACCGATCGAGTCAGCAGCCGCTTCCGCAATGGCTGCGACGTTGATGGAATGGTTGTACGTGCCTGGAGCTCGCTGAGCCAGTTGCCTGAGCAAGGGATGACTTGCATCGCCCAATTCGAGCAGACTGAGATCCGTTTGCACACCAAAAATGCGTTCAACGAACGGTAACAACCCCGTCATGAGCGCGCCTGCTAATAGGGTTACTCCACCCAATCGAATCGACTCGATCGAAAGGGCTGGTAAAAGTCGCAACCATGTGACCGGTGAAGCTTCCAAGGAAGTTTCAGAGACGACATGCAAACGCCCAATAACCATGTCCGCACCAAAGTGAGTTGCCGCAACCACAAGACCGGCTCCCAAGCCGACGTAAATCAGCTTCGTCCGAGTTCGGATTCGACCGACCAGCAAGGCCGAGGCACATGCTCCACTGCTTAGCATTACAAACTGTGCCATGTCATATCCGCTCGACAATGTAAAGCAGATTGCAAGGCAACATGTAATCAGCAAAGCGACCTGCTTGCCAAATGCAATCGTCGCCGTCATCGCACACAATACGATCGGCACGACTTCGGCACGCCATGGATCAGGCGTTGTCAATTGGCAGAGAAAGTACACCACGACAACCAATCCCAGCAAACGCGTGAGCTTGGCAGAGTCGGTGATGATTGTGCGATCAAACTGGTAGTAGATGTAAAAGCCGCATAGCAGGTACATGGCCATTACCATACCCAAGAATGCGAGGCCATGTGTGAACGTTTCGCCCAAACTCAATTGCTTGATCCATGCATCGTGCTCGGCCCTTAATAAGGGGATATCGTTTTCGGACGACATCGGCTGCCCAGGTCGCGCCAGGGTGCTGACCATGGGCGAATAAGAAATAATCGCATCCTCAACGGATGCTTCCGCTTTCTTGCGAGATTCTTCACTGAGGTCTTGGCGATAAACAAGCGTGGGACCGCTGGCGATCTTTTCTAGCCCTGGTATTAAAAAATTGGCGACCATCCTTGCCAAAATGGCTGAATCAGGATTCGTAAACGCGGCTTGAAAAGCATCTTGGATTTTCTGCGGCAGTTCGGCAGAAACTTCTGCAAATCGAGCTTTGGTTACATCAACAACAGCGTCGTTTTTCGGTTGGCCAGTGGGGAACACCTTGATCGATCGTTGATTGCCCTGATCCGTATCGTGCCCCAGCGACTTGAGAATCCCGGTATCTGCGATCGGATTAAGGATCGAACGAAGTGCCTCATCGAATTTTTCCGATTGCCCAGTCGCAGTCAGGACGTTCCTCAATGCCCGAAGCGCGTCCTCAGGTGCAAGTACTTGTTCGCTGCCGATTTTAGGTAAAAACCGTTTGAGCGCTCCCTTTTGCTCTTCTGAAAACTCTGAGTAGGGTTGGTCTCCAAGCAGCAGCAAGACTTGCTGCTTAAGGTCGCTTTGAAGCTGTGACAAAGGAGAAAGAGGCGAGTGGGGTAGCAAATGGTTTTCGTAATAACACAAAGAATCACGTCGTTGTTGATCGCGCAAAACGGCGGTTTTGGTAACGTCGACCATATCGAACGGAACGCGAGCCACGATGGCTCTTTGCGGAATATCCCCTTCGCGAAATGAGAAGGCAGGTTGCCAACCGCGTTGGATAAGTAAAATTGCGATCGCAGCAACAAACGCTAAAGCAATTCGCAGCAGCACCGCTCCGGTTAGCATATCGCGAAGCCAAGTGCTAAGCTCGCTGGGCTCCATTTGAAGTGAAGCCACTCGCTCACTGCGCGTGCGTTTAGTATTGATGGGTGCCATGCGGCTAATGCGACGAGTTTTACTCGTCTTCCTCGAGTCCTTCCGGTTGGCCCTCGGTAACACGCCGAGAGTCGTACCGACTGACTATTTCTCGAACCAAGCGATGTCGGACTATATCTCGCTCGTTCAATGTAACAAAGCTTACACCGCGAATTCCTTTTAAGCGATGCCAAGCGTCCCGCAACCCGCTTGTAACCCCGCCCGGTAAATCCACTTGGGTGATGTCGCCAGAGACGACTATTTTGGAGCCTTCGCCCATCCTTGTCAAAAACATTTTCATCTGGGCCGACGTTGTGTTCTGCGCCTCATCTAAGATAATGAAAGCGTCATTTAACGTTCTTCCCCGCATATATGCTAATGGAATAACCTCGATGACGTCATGCTCCATCAAGTACTTCACTTGATCATAATCGAGCATTTCGTTTAGTCCATCGAGCAGCGGCCGCAGGTAGGGATTGAGTTTAGCTTGCAAATCGCCAGGTAAAAAACCGAGACTTTCTCCCGCTTCGACCGCCGGTCGGACTAGCACGATTTTTCGGATTGCTCGACTTTTGAGTGCTTCGACAGCCAAAGCGACCGCCAAATAGGTTTTCCCGCAACCTGCCGGACCACGGCACAACGTCAGGTCGCTTTGCCTAATTTGGGAAACATAAAAGGCCTGTCCTTCAGTACGCGGTTTGATTTTGCGATGCTGATGCGGGAGATTTACTTCCAAGTCACTTGAAATCGCGACTCCGGCCGACGTAGTAATTCCCAACGCACTCTGCACATCTTCTAAGTTCAGCTTTCCTTGCCGCGCACGGATTTGAAGCGATTCAATCGCACTCGTTGCCAAACGTACCGGCTCCTCTTCGCCAACAATTTTTAGCTTGCCGTCGCGATGAGTGATCGCAACTCCGTAGTGATTTCGAATCATCCGTAGAAATTGATCCTGCGGGCCGAACAAACTAAGCACTGTGTTCGGATCGCTGAGATTCAAATTAGCTTCAGACACCTTGAACTCCTCATGAAAAAGGCTATTCGCTATCCTAGACCTATTCACTGCTAATGCTTCGTCCAAATTTTATTTTAGGGTGGCACGCCCTGATGCTTTGCGAACGGCGTGGTTTGCGCGACGTTCAACACGCCCTTCGCAAAGCCTCAGAGCGCGCCACCCGTGCCACCCAGGCACTATCAAACTTAAAAAATGAAATCAGGACAAAACACTATGCCACTCATCAAGTTAATTCATGGCTGGCCTGGCCCATGAATCAAATCAGCAACCACTATCAAATATGCCACCGCGCCAGCCGGAAGCAATGAATCCGTCACGTCCCACAACCCACCCAAACCCGGCAACAACTTGCCACTATCCTTTGACTGAACCTCTCGCTTGAAAATCGATTCCAGTAGATCGCCGAATAAACCGGCAAGTGTTAGCAAGACTCCAAGCCCTATAATCCCCAACCAGTGAAACTTCAATTCATCACTTTGGCTGAATGCTATGCGCGCAAAGTGTGAAAAGTAAAGCCAGCTGACAAGCGTTGCGACCACCATGCCACCAATCAGTCCCTCATAAGTCTTACCGGGACTGACCGCTGGACACAACTTGGTACGACCGAAGAATCGTCCCGTAAAATAAGCGCCGGCGTCACTGAACTTGGTGATCACAATGATCCCAACCATCAGGTAAAGTCCCCAGCCCGACGTCCCCACTAACCGAGTCGCAATCCAAAATGCAAAACAGAGTCCGAAGTAGACAGACACCCAACCCGACAAAATAGCTCGCTCAAAACTCCGATTACCAGTCTGATAATTTCTTAGCTGCCAAGCAAAGCATCCCACAAGCGCAAAAACCGATGCCGCCATCGGCCATCCAACTTTGCTAAGCAGGCAGTCACTAGGGTAAGCCGACCCGCAGATTGGCCAATAGACAGGCACTAGCGCTGCGAAAATGATTCCACCGCAACCGATCAAAGCAGGTCGATCAATCGGGCCATAAGGACTGTTTCGTAATAACGCTGTACATTCCATCGCGCTACCATACATCAAATAGACACCTAGTGGCGCCATCCAATATCCACTACCGCCTAGCGGCAACCAAGCGTCGAGCCCGACAAAGCACAGTGATAAGCCGATAATAATGAACGCAGATAATAAACGGTGCCGAAGCAAACGAAGACTCCCCAAGCCGCAGTGGAACTAAATGAAGCCACAAAGTATACCAACCGCCGCGACCGGACTGAAGCTGACCTCCGGTTCAGTCTGTCGGCCAAAGCTGTGAAACATTTTAACAAGCGGATGTAGCTGGTTTCGTGAGAAACCGGCGACGTCCTGCTGATCACTCTTCGGCATCCGGTTTCTCACGAAACCAGCTACCTAAAGGAATTTCACCGCCTTTGCTCCTAAATGGCATTAAGTTTCAAGCGGGCTCCGATCTCTTCTCAATAGCCCTGAATCCCAAGTTGCCATAGCGATGGTAATCGACACACAAACTCTGCTCGCGGACGTACCATAACAGTTCAACTCGACCGCTGGGACTGACGGGTGCATCAGCTATGTAAATAAATTGCTCTTCAGCCGCCTTGCGAACGGCCAGCGGCACACTGGCGGGCGATGCATATCGAACTCGGTCAACTTGGCCTTCGCGAATAGCCTCGACAAGTTCATCATCGCTTTCTTCAACAAACTCCAAATCCGCCGCCCACTCACGCGTCAACGCTTCGAGCAACCTGAGTAAATCCTCTTGCACCCCATCAGCGTGACTCAACGTTGCGCGGCCGCCAACGGCAATGACCGCTGCCGCTCGGGCAAGGATGCAAAGCAGCGAATCCGAGCTGCTCACGCGAATGCGGAGGTGCGTCATCGGTTGATACAAACGGAAATTGTCTTGCCCAATCAGTCTCAGCGTATCATGTTTCTGCCGAATCTCCGCATTCGCAAATTGATCATAGTCGATCAATGCGGCCTGCAGAACGGACCACTGGTCGTCGGACAGCCGATCCTGCAATCGCTTGGAATCGGCGTTTTCCTCATCGTTCAACAATTGCCAAAAAGCCGACAGCGACTCGATTTCAGGCGACTCAGTTGGACCAGCAACAGCAGCTGAAGTAATGTCAAGTTGCCCGTCGTCGATCGTCGCAAACTCCATCAGAGGCACTACGTAGTTTGGGCCTCCCGCCTTGATGCCTGGACCGAAGGCGCTCTTGCCCATACCGCCAAACGGTTGTCGTAAAACAACGGCTCCGGTAGTGGAGCGATTGATGTAAAGATTGCCAGCAACCAACCGAGACGACCAGTAAGTCTGCTCGCGGTCATCGAGGCTTTCCAGTCCACTCGTCAGTCCATATCCGGTTTGATGCACCAAATCGATGGCCTGTTGCAGCGTACGGTACTTCATTACACCAAGTACTGGGCCGAACAATTCGGTCATATGCGTAAAACTGCCGGCGGAAACGCCCCACTTGATACCAGCCGTATATAAGCATGGATTGTCATCAACGACTCTCGGCATCACGGCCCACTCTTCATCGGCTTCGAGCTCTTTCAATCCTCGCAGCAAGGCACCATCAGGCTGACGAATCAGCGGACCCATCTTGGTTCGCAGATCCCACGCCGAACCGACTCTAAGGCTCGAAACAGCATCGATCAGACCATGTCGAAAATCCTTATCGTGATAGACTTCCTCTTCGAGCAGTAAGAGGCTCGTAGCGCTGCATTTCTGACCAGCGTGCGAGAACGCAGAATGCAATACACTCTTGATCGCCAACTCGCGGTCGCTAAGGCTCGAAAGTATCGTACAGTTTTTCCCACCTGTCTCGGCAAGCAAATGCAACGCAGGACGCAACGCTAAAATTCGCTGAGCGGTCTCAGTTCCGCCGGTCAAAATAACCGTTTGGATTCTTGGGTCAGCCAACAAGTGCTTGCCCGCATTCGAGCCTGAACAAACTACAAACTGCAACGCTTCTCGCGGTACGCCCGCCGACCAAAAACACTCGCAAAGTACCCAAGCCGGCAACGCTGTATCTGAAGCCGGTTTGAGTATCACCGTATTGCCGGCCGCCAACGCCGCAGCGATCCCGCCGCATGGAATGGCTATCGGAAAATTCCAAGGACTGACAACAACGACTACGCCTCGCGGTTGAGCCTTCAGTTTTTGGTTGTTTTGCAGTTCGATGGCTGTTTTAGCATAGAATTCAACAAAGTCGATCGCTTCCGAGACCTCAGGATCACTCTCCATAATGGTTTTGCCGCCATCCGCCAATGCAGCACCGATCAAGTCCGCGCGCCTAACTCGCAACTCTTGAGCCACTCGCCTGAGCAATTGATAACGCTCCGCAGCCGAAAACTGCCGCCATGCCGTGGGGTCGTTATGAGCGGTGTCGATGCATCGCCTCAGTTGCCGTTCACTCGCTTGCCGATACCTGGCAACAACAACGTCCGGCCGCGATGGGTCGAGCGATTCAAAATTCACCCCGTCGCCCGCTTCAGCGCCACCGCCAATGACGCACGGAATCTCGGTAGCCAAGCTATCGCACTTGGGTTGCCACTGTGCCACGATGGACTGTGCCCACTCCGAGTGATGTGGCAACGCAAAATCCGTATCGGGCTCGTTTTCGAGTAACCGCCAATCCTCTGGTGCATTTGGTTGTGTAGGCGGCTTGCGACGATCTTGAAAACGGTTAGGAGCGCTCGCCGCTTTGCCCATCTGCTCAACCGAATCCATGAACAGTTTTTCAAGTTGGCGCCAATCCGAGCTATCGACTTCGATCTTGAACGCATGCCGAAGAAAGTTGTCAGGACCTGTATTTTCATCCATGCGCCGAACAAGGTAGCCGATCGCATGAATAAAGTCTTCGTGTTTACAAGCGGGCGCGTAGAGCAACAAATTTTCAACGAGTTCGCGAAGCGCGCGGCGTTGATGATTGGCCATCCCTTCGAGCATCTCGAACTGCACATGTTCTAGAGCCGCATTCTTCGTTGCCAACAGCAGCGAAAATGCAACTTCAAACAGATTGTGGCTGGCGATACCGAGTCGCACTGCCGAGATGTTCTCGGATCGCAGGCCGTAGATCACCATGCGTTTGTAATTCGCATCGGTATCAATCTTGACTTTGTAAGGAGCTTGCGGCCAACCGCGGAGAGAAGCTTCCACGCGTTCCATTTCCATGTTCGCACCCTTGACGATGCGAATCGTCACTGGTGCTCCGCCACTTGCCACGCGGCGCCGCGCCCACTCGGTCAGTTGCTGCTGAATCAGATAGCTATCGGGAATGTAGGCTTGCAGCGCGATGCCGGCTCGCACTTGTTCCATACCGGGACGATCGAGCGTCATCATGAAAACTTGAGACGTGAGCGACATGTCTCGATATTCTTCCATATCGAGGTACACGAATTTCGAAACACTCGTTCCATCTAGTTTTACAAATTGATGTCTGGCCGCGGCGCGATAGAGTAACTCAAGGCGATTTGCAATGGTCTTAATGGTCGACGCGCGTGCGATGGGCGAAATCTGAGAATACAAAGTTGAAATTTTGATCGAAACACACTCGATCTCCGGCATCTGCAATGCGCCGAGATAAGCGTCGAGTCGATGCTGTGCCTCCTCTTCACCGAGCAGCGATTCGCCGAGCAGATTCACATTCATCCGCACGCCCTCTTCGCGCCGTGCATGAAGATGCTCGCGCAGCATCTCGCGCTCGGCAGGCAAAATTACGTTGGCGGTCTCTTTCCGCATCTTGTCCTTGACTAGCGGAACTGCGACGCCTGGCAGGTAGCTGCCGAACGATTGAAAGCCGCGAAGCATAGTGCGATCAAGCGGGCTAAAAAATCGCGGGATGCCTTGCACGTCGAGGATATGGACCAATTGGTCGACGGCTCGGGCGGCGGTTTCACTGCGAAACGCCTGGTCGGTCATTTGAGTCAGCGTAGCTTTATCCTGCGGATGCTGGATCATCCGGTCCAATTCCGCTTGCTGCCTTCTTTCCGCCGGCGTTTGCAGTTCGGTGGCTCGCCGCTGAATCAATTTGGCGAGTTCCAAGGAGAGTTTGGCGAGCTTGCCAGTGTCATTCGAGTCGGATGCATCGAGTTGTTCGAGTAACTGCGAAACGGACCGAGTGCTTAGTTGCATATTCTACTTCTGAGAAAGTATAGATTGTTTAGGGCCGAATTCGGCGGTATCAGGAATCTTAAAAGGTTTGTCGGGAGGTGTCACTTGATCCGCTAGATCATCACCGCCCGGAGGAACTAGAGGCTGGAATCCGGTCGTATCGCGAAGCAGACGTTCTAATGTTATCTCGGTGGCAACCTTTGTCTTGGGATGCGAATTGTCCTCCGGTGTTCCTAATCGAGCCACAACTGCGGTGATGTTGTCGAGCCCGCCACGAAAATTCGCAAGATCGATCAGCGACCGGCATGAATCGGACGGCTCCAACTCCGTCTCCAACAGATCGCGAATCTCATTATTACCAACATGACGGTACAATCCATCGGTGCAAAGCAAGATTGTGTCACCTGTCCGCAACTCCACTTTGTGAACTTCGGGAACCACTTCTGCCGCACCTGCCCCTAAAGCGTTGTAGAGCATGTTGCTCCATCGCGAGTTGTTCGCCTCTTCGACCGTCATGCCACCTTTCTCAATGAGCTGATTGGATACGGTGTGGTCGCGAGTAAGTTGCCGCAATTCACCTTCGCGAAGAAGATAACAACGGCTGTCACCTGCATGAAGGACATACATCCAAGGCCAGATCACATAGGCAACGGTCAAAGTTGTGCCCATCCCCTTTTTGCCGGCTTCAGCATTGGCTTCTTTCTCGATCGCCGTGTGTGCATGCTTCATCAGCTGCTTTAAGTCTTGGACAAACCCCGCCTCGCGCTCTAATTCATCGGACTCGCTGCCGGAAAACCAGTGCATGCTGTTTAGCAGTTGATTGATTAGTAAGTCGATGGCCATACGACTTGCGCGACTGCCGCCCTGATGACCACCCAGTCCGTCGGCAACCATCAGCAGCTTGCCATGCGACATTCCATAAAGTCGAGATTGGGCTTCAACATTTAAGCTAGTAGATTGAACAAGCATCGACTTGTTTAAATCCGCGATCAAATATTGGTCCTCGTTGTGATCGCGTTTCTTGCCAACATCCGTCCGTCCTGCACTGATGATTTTCGCGAGCATGCGTTTTGCCTCGTAGTCTGACTTCGTCAAAATAGGAAGACGCTATTTTAACCGAGTTCAGTATTCTCGGGGGGGCTGATAGACTGGCTAGAAATCGTTCCGTACAAGCCGTTTTTTTAATTTGACTTTTCGAATTGGTTATTTTTTGACCCCCACAAGTTTTGTTTTCATCCGTGGGACGACTATGTCATCCGTGGGCCAGCGAGACGCGTTTTTCCCACGGATCAATGCATCTTTGTGGACATGATTAGAAAGGATCACCACGGGTTTGTCCCGCATATTGAACAACTAGCCTTCCCATCCCCCCAAATCGCTCGGCATGTAAAAGCTTATCTCCCACTTGATAAACAACATGTGCACCCGTTCTTGCGCTGTTTCCGTAAACTATCATTGTGAAACCGGTCGTTTCATACCCTGCGTAGGCTAGCGCCGCTGTCGTACTCTCCACTATCAACGCAGCAGATGATGCGGTGACCGCTACAACATTTGCAGCCTTGGTATCGAATATTAATGTTGAGTCGATCCAATCGGTCTCGGATGCCACACCGTTCCATGGATTAACTGCATCAGAGAACGATGTTCCGAAGGCGGACCACATTTCGATAGTTTGGAAAGGGTCTCCGAAACGTAACCGTTCACGGCCTTCGGCCTTGAACGGTTACTCATAATCTTAATCCTCCTCGTACTCAGCCATCGGCGGTACTCGTACTCGTGCTCGTGCTCGTGCTCGTGCTCGTGCTCGATCGGCACGCGGTTTCGAGCACGAGCACGAGCACCATTTCATTGAGTACGAGTACGATTCTTGGAATCCGTACTGGCGCACAGCCAGAAGTGTCCTTGAATGTCAAT
>JANODD010000373.1:0-7063 GCA_031412515.1 Planctomycetia bacterium
ATATCTATTTAGTTCGCCAACGCAACGACTAAACTTATGCAATACTGTTGCCCAGTTAGTCAAGGCGGCCCATGTGACGAAAGAGCGAACAATGAGCGACAAAGCGATAGTCCGCAAGTCTCCATCAGAGAAACTACATAGCACTCTATCAGAGAATATTGATGACGCGATCGCCTATGACCCCTACGCTCTTCCGCCGTCTGAAATTCAGGAGCCACCAGCCACGCTCTGGGCCGCGCTGCGCAAAATTGGTCCTGGAATCGTACTAGCCGGAACGATTGTTGGGTCCGGTGAGTTGCTGTTAACAACCGGTCTTGGCGCGAAACATGGGTTCGTATTCCTGTGGCTAATTCTTTTTAGTTGCGTGATCAAGGTCTTCGTCCAAGTTGAACTGGGGCGGTACGCCATTTCATCCGGCAAGCCAACACTCGGTGCGTTGCAAGATATACGTATCCTCGGCATGCCAGGGACTTGGCTGCTGTGGTGGTGGTTCATCATGCTCTTTTGCACCGTCTTTCAACTGGGCGGTATGACTGGCACGATCGGCCAAGCACTCAATCTAGTCTTTCCCCAGTTCGCTGACGGATGCGCAGTGATTGCGAGCAGCATCTCTACCGACGCAGCGACTTTCTTTCATCAGCGCCGTGAGTTCCCTTGGGCGATCACCGTTTGCTTAGTCACCATCGCGTTGATCTATGGTGGTAGCTATCGGCGCATCGAATGGTTGACAACAGTCATCGTTGTCAGTGTGACAGTGATCACTGTCGTAGCCGCCGCTTCGCTGGGCGCGACCGATTTCCCAGTTCGTTTTGAAGCCGTCAAGGAAGGGCTGACGTTTCAAATTCCTCCCGATGGTATCGCATCAGCATTTGCTGTTTTTGGTATCACCGGTGTCGGAGCGACCGAGTTGTTTTACTATCCGTACTGGTGCCTCGAAAAAGGTTACGCACGCTACGTTGGATACGCCGATGGATCGGCTGCTTGGGAAAGACGCGCCAAGGGTTGGATTCGAGTCATGTATCTCGATGCTTGGATCAGCATGGTTGTGTTCACTGTATCGACTGTTGCGTTTTACATGATGGGCGCCGCAGTACTGTACCCTCAAGGCCTCGTGCCAGAGGGCACCGCGCTAATCGATACTCTTTCAAAGATGTATGTCGCTCCGTTTGGCGAATGGGCGCGACTCGTTTTCCTTATCGGAGCGGGTGCGGTGCTTTTCAAGACGCTGTACTTGTCATGTGCGGGTAACAGTCGATTAACGGTCGACTTTTTGAACCTGGTCGGTATCACCAAAGTGACGACGCCCGAAGCGCGAGCTCGATTGATTCAACGATTTTGTTTGTTCTTTCCTACGCTTGCGCTTGCGTTCTATATTTTTGCGCAAAAGCCTGGGCTCATGGTCACCGTCGGAGGAATTGCTCAAGCCGCAACGTTGCCCATGATCGCCATCGCGACCGTCTTCTTTCGTTATCGCCGAGTCGACCCGCGTCTGAAGCCGCTTGCCATCGTCGACATCCTGCTGTGGGTGGCAGTTCTTTCCATCGTGATTGTGGCTGCGTACACAGTAAATGCTTCGGTGATTAAATTGCTGTGGGCGAAGTGATTAAGAGTTGGCTTTATGTAAAATAGAACTGTTGCGACAGATGATTAATCAATTCGTTTTTGATGGCGCCCGCACATGCCGCTTCACGACTGGTCGTTGGTTTCTGCAGGTACCTTTCATGGGTTTCACACCTCATGGATCGCGGAACTTGCAAGAGCACTCAACAACGGCTTGCTTCCCGAATCGTACTACGCAGAATCGGAACAAGTCGCAGGACAAACCGGAGCGGACGTATTAACGCTTGAATTCAGTGGAAACTTCTCGGCAGACGTTGAACACGAAGCAGAGTTCGGTGGAACTGCATTGCTTGCCGAGGTTCGGCCGACAGTAACCTTAACGCAAACCGCTTCTCAAGCTGAAATCTATGGAGAGCGACGGAATCGATTGGCGATTCGGCACACTTCAGGCGACCGACTGGTAGCCTATATCGAACTGTTGTCGTTGGGTAATAAATCGAGCCAGCGAATGCTAGTTCGTTTCCTTGACAAAGCCT
This sequence comes from Planctomycetia bacterium, assembly GCA_031412515.1. Lineage (GTDB taxonomy): Bacteria > Planctomycetota > Planctomycetia > Pirellulales > Pirellulaceae > Aureliella. The sequence continues at coordinate 2,097 of JANODD010000373.1, forward strand.
GCAGTGTTATTGAACAGGGCGTACATTTGCTGATTGTCGATCTTCATCCACCTGGAAGCCTCTATCCACAGGGGATTCATGGTGCAATCTGGAATGAAATCGATCCGTCCGCTCCATTTCATTTCCCCGACCATAGAAAGATGACGGCGGTTTCTTACCATGCAATCGTTCCACCAGTTGCTTATGTAGAACCCATAGCGGTTGGATTGCCGTTGCCGGTCATGCCTTTGTTTCTCGATGGCAACCGCTACCTCAACTTGCCACTTGAACCGTCATACAACGCTGCGTTTGGCGCCATTCCGAGACACTATCGTCAACGGCTAAGCCAGAGCATCCCGCAGCGAAACTAGTGCTCCAACACGTAACTCTCCGCAACCCCAAGGTTAAATTGTGTTGAAGCACTAATAGGCACACTCAAACGCTCTGCAGAATCGGCTTACTCTTTGGAACCAAGCACAAACCCAGCGGGCTCATTAGCAATGCAGGAAGTAGAACGAGATCGCCGAGTAACGCGCTACTAAGCATGGCGATCATCAGGCAAGCGAACTGACGAGTCGGCATAAACTCGGCCAGCAAGAACGGCAGCATGGAACAACAACTGATGAGCATCGTGTGAAACATGGCCTGGGCGCAACTTGTCAACGAATCGGCAATGGCTTGTGCGCGCGTATCGCCCAATGATAAACGCCTCGCGTACCAATTCACAAAATGTAGCGTATCGTTCACGGCGATCCCCATAGCAACACTGGCGGTCAAAATACCTGCAACATCCAACTGAAAACCCAACCAAGCCATCATTCCGAACACAAGCGTCTCTGGCAAAACGTTTGGGATCATAATCAAAAGTCCCGCCCAGAATCCACGTGCAATCAGCATCATGACCGGCGTGATCAACAGGAACGCTGTCGTAAAGCTAGCCCCGAGATCGTGCAGCAACATCAATTGCGTTTCGTGCATGACTGGCGACAAACCTGTGTACTCGACGGAGAATGGCGCAGGCGACTCGCCATCTTTCATTGTCACTTTGTTCACTTCGCTGCGAATATGGTCCACTAAAACTCCGTAATTTACATCGGCGATGGCTGAGACTTTCGCCGTGATTCGCCAAACTTGAGCATCCTTGGATTCACCTACCCAGCCGTTTTCCTCAAGTGCCGATAAGTTCTTTTCCAGTAACTTAGGCATCGCGCTGCGTTTGATAACATCTCGCATGGAGCCCGATGTAGGCTGCGGGGGCAGAAACGTAAGGGCCGACATGACTCCGCCGACGTCAGAACTGCTGCGAATCTGTTTGGCCACGCGATCTACCCAGGTGACACGTTCAAGCAGATTGAGCTTACAACCCGAATTAAAATTCATCAGCACTTCTACTGATGCGATTGGCCCAAGATGTTCTTCAATCCAAGCCATGTCACGAACGACAGAGCTCTTGCGGGGAAACATATCACCAAACTTGGTCGATGACTTAAGATTCAGAAAACCTATGAAGCTGACCACCATCAATACCAAGCCAAAGCCTGTGACGATGTTGCCATACTTCATCATCCAGCGGACATAAGCTTCCGCCCGGGGAGACACGTGCGCCGGATGCGAACCGCCATCGGACACGTCCTTTATATTGACAATGTCAGCGATTTCTTCATTCTCTCGTTGCAACTTGCGCCCACAAAACCAATCGGCAACTTTTGGAAATCCCAACAACATGAAGAATGTCGCGACGCTTAGGGCCACAGCTGAATACAAACCAAATTCACGGACCGGTGCCAGTTGACTCGTTGCCAGGGCGGCCATCCCAAGTGATGTGGTGATACTGGCCAGCAAACTGGGTTTGAAACCCAACAACATCGCGCGGGCTCCAAGATGGTTCTTATGCCATCGCGACACATCGCCATAGTAGCTCATCAAATGAACAGCGCCCGAAAGTGTTAACATAAACACCAGTGTCGGCAGGACGATTAACACTGCGCTGAAGTAACCGCCACTGTAATAGACGATTGCAATCGCAAGCAACTGTCCAACACCCGCAATGAACAAGACCGCGAGTGCCGCACGAATACTTCTCAAGCAAACCCAGGAAAGCATCATGCCTAAAAAGCACGACGGTAAAACAAGTTTCTTCAAACTGTTTTCCGAAGCCTCGTCGACGGCATAGGTTTCATAAATCGAACCTGCCATACGCAGCGATGATCGCCCTAAGCTTGGCAATTTCTCTGCCGCTTTAAATACCATAGCGATCGAACTTTTCTGATGGGCGATCCCTTGCGGAGTGAAACGAACTACCACAGCCGACGTGCCATCCGCCCCCATCAAAAACCCCTTTAATCGAGCGGCAGCTGCTCGGGGCGGCAAGTTCAGAGGCTCGGCCGTTAGAATCTTAACCACATCGCCTGTGGTTAAAACAGATTCGATATGCGGTTCTTCAGAACTGTCTTCGGCTAGAACCAGACTACGAAACGCATCAACTCGAGGATCATCAATACGACAGCCATCCCACGAGACAATCAAAAAATGATCGTTTCCAAAGACTTCAAGAAAGCGTTCGTAACGCTGACGCTCCGGTTTGCCTTCGGGCAACCACTTATGCAGCGCTGCAGCTCCCACGGGCAAGTTCAAAACCCCATAAACTGCCCAGGGCAACAGAAAGAGCATGCCGAAAATCGCCCAACGAGACCATTGCTCCACTCGCTTTAGCATCTTCGAACTTTCATGGAATCAGATACTTCGCTAAGCCTTAGGTGAGTGCGTTAGAGACATTTGAGAGCGAACTATTCTACCCAGATGAGTTCAAACTCTCTACCGCAGCGAAACGCTTCACGTTACGGTGCGGATCAGCGCGAAATGTCCGAAATCCCGCTTTACTATGATTTGACAATTCAGTTTTATTGTTTTTGGCTACCCAAAAGTTGTATGCTTCTACTGTCAGCAATGATCCAACAGCACTAGCTTTCTACGGTAAAAGATGTTGGGTAAAAGGTAATGAAGTTGCTTACCGAAACCGGTGACCGCAAGTTTCATTGACTTAATTTTCTTGCCACTAATTTAGTTACTAGTATGCATCGCAACTCGTTGACTTTGCTTTATGAAGCTTATTGCAATTAAGACCCGGTAGTCGGCTGTACGTCAATCAAAGATTGCGGTCCTGAGACTAACTCTTTAGATCGAGCCTTGCTGCGAGTAATGCGAGACCAAAAGATTCCAAAATCGTCCCACAGAGAATAAGCGACCGGCGTCGCCAGCAAGCTTAGCAGTAACGAAAGTGCTTGCCCGCCGATAATGACCTTTGCCATACTCGCTCGCGCACTCGCACCCGGTCCAGCCCCCAGAGCAATCGGAGTCATCGCAGCCATCAGCATCACCGTGGTCATCAAGATGGGACGCAAACGAGTGTGATTAGCTTCGATAATGGCCGTATAACGATCACGGCCTGCGAGTCGCAATTCATTGGTCTTATCGATTTGCAGAATGCCGTTCTTCTTGACAATACCGAAGAGCATGAACAGTCCAAACATCGCATACAAATCGAGCGGCGTGCGAAACAACAGCAACGACAACAATCCAAACGGAATCGTCACAGGCAGTCCAGCCAAAATGCTGATCGGATGAATCCAGCTTTCAAATTGCGCCGCTAGAATCAAGTACATGAACGTGATGCTCAGCACCAGCGCGACCATAAAGTAGTAAGCTGTTTCGGCAAGCATATCGGCTTGGCCACCAAACACGATTTGATATTCCGGTTCGAGCTTCATTTCCTCGACAACTTTGTTGGCGTATTGCACCGCGTCATTCAGTGAAACTTCGTCGGGATGGGCCATCAACGTCACAGTGCGTTGTCGATTTAAGCGATCGATTTGATTCGGGCCTTGGCGTTCTTCTAACTTGGCCATACTGCTCAGTTGCACCAACCCGGCGGTCGGCGACGGAAGTGTCAAAGCTCCCAGATCCTTTGAATCACCTCGAAAAGTTTTATCTGCCCGCAACCATACGTCGTACTGCTCGGTTCCTTCTTTGTACGTCGAGACAATCTGTCCGCCGACAAGCACGCTCAATGTGTTGGCGATCATCTGAACAGGAATCCCCATGTCCATGGCACGTTCGCGGTCAATGTTGACTTGCAATTCCGGTTTACGCATGGAAAGCGTTGAATCCACGTCTACCAACCCTGGCAACTCAAGCAATCTTGCTTTAAGCGTATCTGCATATGCGGCCAGCTTGTCTATTCCAGGACCTTGCAAACTGATTTGAAAAATACGACTGTCACCGTTGGCTCCGCCGCCGATCGCCGAAACGTCCGAAACCGATGTTCTCAAGTCGGGATACTCGCGGAGGATTTCGCGTGCGCGGCGCATCAATTCAAACTGAGTGAAGCCGCGCTCTTCCAACTCTCGCATGCGAATGTAAATCGATCCACGCGTTACGTCGCCTTGTCCTTTGGCTGAACCGCTTTCACCGATCGATGTAAAGCGATGTACGACGCCGGGCAGTTTGGCCAGACGTTCTTCGATCTCGGTGATAACTTTATTGGTTCGCTCAAGCGTGTAACCTTCGGGTGTGATAAAGCCAACTTGGAATTCACTCTGGTCGTCGCGGGGTACGAGGTTTGCACCAAGATTCATAGCAATCGGAGCGGTCGAAAGCACGATCAAAACGCAGATACCGATGGTTAGCCATCGATACTTGAGCGCCCACCTGAGGCAGCTTCCATAAAAGGCATCCGTCCACTTATAAAGCCAACCAGACTTAGATTTGGCTTGTCCATATTCGTGTTTTTCGAGCTTGAGAAACCGCGAGCACAGCATCGGTGTCAGTGTGAACGAAACAAATAGACTCATCAGAATCGCGAACGCGACCGTCAGTCCAAAACTGCTGAAGAATCGTCCGACCATCCCTCCCATGAAAGCCACCGGAACGAAAATCACCACCAGTGAAAGGCTGGTTGCAAGCACTGCCATGGCGATCTCGCGAGTGCC
>JANODD010000374.1:0-6941 GCA_031412515.1 Planctomycetia bacterium
AACTCACTTGCAAGTCACCAAGTCCCGTGCGGGCGAGGACGCCCGCGCTCCGAAAAACCGGTCATCCACTTTGGCGAGCTTCTGAGAACCTCTGTGTTTTGCTATTAAGTCAACACTCTCCGCTGGCTATGGGTCAAACGAGCGCATTTTCGATTGACCTCGGCGGTTGGACTTAAATCATTTGGGTGCAGGCGCTGGCGGTGAGCCTTCATCGGGAGGAGTTACAATCACGCCTTTAACCTTCGCCGACGGTTCAGGTGCACTGCCCGGGTCTGGCGTTGCGACTTCTAGGGTGGGCTCGGTCTTAGTACTTGCCGGCAGCGGGTCTGCTAGTACAGGCTCCGACGCAGGTTTGTCAGGCGTTGCTCCAGGAGCGTCTGAAGAATTCCGACCTGGGATCGGCGGGGCGTCTTCCGGTAATGTTTTAGGTCTTTCTATCACTGCCGACTTCTTAAGCATCTCCGTCAAAAAATCTCGTCCGGGGTGCCGTTTGGGCCAATCCGCTACCAGGCTCATCATAGCCGGATCTGCCATATTGTTTTGATTGATTTCGCGGAACTTCAAAAAGCTCTGCAACGGAAAATCTTTTGGCAAGTCAGGTGTTTCTAACAAGCGACGGTAGCGATCAATAGCTGCCGTGACATCATCGGCCGCATCATCAATCATCATAGAAGGATACTTATTAAACAAATCGTTCCAGGCATTCCATGCTGTGTCGTACTTCTTCAAAGCAGTGTCTAATTCACCTTTGTCGAGCAGATCATTAGCGGCGTACATATTCGTTCGCGCGGTAATGGCAGAGTCTTCTTGTTCTGCTTCGCAGCGTGCCTTCCAATACGCATAATTGATTTGGTTTCGATAGATTTCGATGTGCTGGATGTAATCCTTCGCGATTCGGATCTTCTCCGCAAACTGAAAACCCTTAACTTGCTGCCTTGCTGGAAGCTTGCTGACAACGTCACGAGGGTCGATCGTCAAGACGCTACTTGCTTGCTCGGCGAGCATCAGTTGGTCAAAGTTACGCTCAAAGTCCTCGATTTCAGTGGCAGCTAGCTGCTCTTTGGTGAGTTGGCTGCGGCGCTCCGCAAGCATCTTTTCATATGTCTCACCACAAAATTCTTGGAACTCCTTTTCAGCCTTTTGGAGGTCTTGGTTGGCTTGGTCGATCAAGTTGAGCGTGATCTCATCTCCAAACGTAGTCTGGATAGTCATATCGCCGAAAGTTTTTATCCCTGCGGCCGCTCGGCGCCATGCAACCCGGGCCGGGTCACCCAGGTTGACTTCAGGCCCTTCTGCCTGCAAACCTTCTGCATATTTAGTTAACCAAGACGAGCTCATTCGGTAGAACATCAATGGGCTTTTTGCAGGTCGAGCATTTTCCTTCCTAACCATTTCATACGCACGCTCGTAGAACAGTCGACCCGACAACCAATTGTCCGGTTTGCTGTCAGGACCGAGCCCCTCGGCATTGGTCAGGTCCATGGATGTCTCAGCCATCTCACGATGGAAGTTTTTATCATCACGATAGATTTGACGGAACTGCTTCCTTTCGTCGGAAACACCCATCTTATTGCCAAAAAACCACCCGAGCTCATAAGGCATCTCGGTTCGGTGCTTGTTGTACTTCGACCCTTTGACAAGGTACTCAATGCCTCGTTTTACCCATTGGTAACGTTGGCGATAATCATCGAATTCAACCGATATGTTGTAAGACAAGTTGTGAGACTGAAATTCCCAAACCTTCACGAAGTGCGGTTGCAAAACAGCAATCTGGTTGAGTGTCGCTGACAGCCGATCCCAGTACTTTTCCTTCTTGTAGTACTCAGCTCGCTGCCAAAGAATGGTCGCTGCCACTCCCCGCAGTCCGAGCGTGGCCAAACGCATGGATTCGCTTGCAGGATCGATCTCGCCGAGGTCCCCCTGTCCTAAATCGTACTTGCTTCGCAACTGCGCAAGCGTTCCGCCGCGCTGACTCTCCGATCCATCCTTGTTACGTACTGAAGGTTTGCCAAGTACATACAAGGGTACCAGGAGAGCAACCATCGCTAGGATATAAATCAATTGCCGACGTAGAGCTACAATGTTCATGCTGCCATCTCCCGAGTCTTGAGGAAGAAATATGCGATCACACTCGTCAAGACAAAATATCCTATCGTCATGGTAAAGTGCCGCGCGACCAAGCCTCCGAAGATATCGAAGCCATACGCGACGTATTCTGACGTGTTAAACGATCCGAACGATGGAAGGGCGTTAAACAGCGAATACATGGTGTACATGATTCCCTGATCCGTTTTCTTAATAACCGTTTCAAGAATCGTATTGCCCAAATCCAATTCGACCATCGCCCCTGACTGCATCGGCATGCGAATCATCGATTCGATCGGACCACCACCGGGCATCTTGCCGTTAGCGATATCGAAGGCCATGTTTCCACAAAAACCGAGTACGAGGGCTGTCATGGTCGCAACCATCGCCACTGGACCGCTCAAAAATGTACTAAACATTACGCCGATACAAATGATAAGAACCATTTGCATCCAGATTCCGAAAAAGCCTTTGAACAGGTTCCAGCCGAAGGTGCTTTCACCAGCAAGAATGTATAGGTCGGGTTGCGCCATACCGAAATACTGTCCGCCGTCGGTGCAACGAATGACGATCTCAAGTTTCCCACCCTGTGCAATGTCCTCGAATATGTCGATGCTCTCTTGAGGAATCCCTTTGACAGTACCTTTTAATTTACGCGGGATTTCTTTGTGGTCGACGACGAATTCTTGAACGATGAACGGGATTCGCTCGCTCTCCACTTGCTTATCAATGCTTCGAAGAATGATCTCGCCTTGAACCCCGGTGACGATATCGCCTTTGTAAGTTCGAAACGCTTTGAGGTTTAGCTCAATCGGCAAAGTATCCCCAAAGCGGCCCGCAGAAACGCCGTTGAACGCCCAAATCCCGGACATCAACGAGTTGCCTTCAATGTACTCGACATAGTTGGATTCATCGCCAACATTCAAGCCTCTGGTGTCATCATCGCCTTTGCGATTTGTGAAGCGAAACTTGCCGAAAATTGGAATACGAGCGGCGAGAAGCCCTTCTGGTGGGCCGACAACGTAGACCGTCTTGCCATCTTTGACCGTGGAAGTCACCGTATGCTTGTGGCTCTTCTGTTCCCGAGCAACACCTAATGCGGACTCGCCTCCATCCAAGTTCATTTCGAAAGCATGTTCGTGTCGTGCATCGTAGGAGGTCTTACCCGTTCCATCGGCTGCCACTTCATCAATCACATGGCGATGATCGCTTCCCCGAATCACGAAGACATAACTCAGGATTCCCATCGCGACCAAAAGCATCGTACCCACGGCTGAGAAGCCCAAGATTCGCCCGAGCACAATCTCAGTGCTTCGAACAGGCTTCGTAGCAATGGTATGAATCGTTTTGTTCTTGATATCTGTTGGCAAGCTAAAGCAACTGAGAAACAAACCAAGCAAGAGAACCAGGTAGCTGGTACCTGTCATCACGAAGCTGATATATAGTCTCGCAACGTTATCGGTGCCTGGGTCGAGAAACCAACCGCCAAACATCAGTCCAACAATAAACACGGCCATGACCACCAACACCCGCCGACGTATCGCCTCTTGGAACGCCAACTTTGACAGAGCATAAACACGGCGACCTGTTGTATTGGGCAAGTCCCTTGCAATCAACTCATAGATAACGCGAGTAACAACATAGAAACCCTCACTCGGGCCGTGTTGCTTAAGGGCGACAACATAGCAAACGAAAAAACCAAGTGCCGCCATCACCGAAGCAACAAGTGCCCCGTGCAGCAAACCCCAGTGCATAAATAGCCACTCGAAGTAGCCATACATCTGATCAGCTTCTATGCGCATTTGTCAGTCGTAATCTGGAAAGGATCGAATTGAAAAGGTTGTAGGCGACGCTGCCAGCGTCGCAGTTTTCTCTATCTGACGCTGGCAGCGTCAGCCACATGCCATGTCAGCCAAGTGTTCTAAATCTGGCACGTGCAGCATCAGCTACGTGACGGTCGCTGGCCAGGTCGGTCGTCTCGAACAATGTCCAAGAACAACTCTTCCATGGTGGTCGTCGGGTTATCCAGCGAGACCAATTCGCCGCCAGAATTCTTAATCAAGTCGGCAATCTTCTGCTTCGTCTCTTCGGACAGTCCCTTTGCGTGTACTTCCGTAACGTCGCGGACCTTCAACAAGCTGTCCACACGACCCAACTCACGCAATTCGCCTTGGTGCAGAATCGCAACGCGGTCACAAACGTCTTGGACGTCCGCCAATTGATGCGAACAAAGCAAAATCGTCTTACCTTCATCCCGCAATCGGATGATCAAATCCTTCATCTCGCGGCTACCGATCGGATCCATACCCGTTGTCGGTTCGTCCAAGATCAGCAAATCCGGCTCGTTAATCAACGCTTGAGCCAAACCAATGCGGCGCGTCATACCTTTTGAATATTCTCGCAATTGTCGGCGGCGAGCTCGATCGAGCCCCACCATCTTGATCAACTGATCGCTCCGTTGACGGCGAACATCAGCTGGCATATCGAACAGTCGACCGTAGAAATCGAGCGTCTCTTCTGCATTCAAAAACTTGTACAGATAGGATTCTTCTGGCAGATAGCCAATTCGCTCGTTCTTGCTAACATCGCGAGCATCTTTTCCAAGCACAAAAGCTCGGCCTGAAGTCGGAAACAAAAGGCCCTGGATCAACTTAATGGTCGTCGATTTTCCCGAGCCGTTAGGTCCAAGCAGACCGAAAATCTCGCCACGCTTGACCTCAATATCAAGAGCCTTTAGAGCTTGGACTTTGCGGCGGCCCCAGAAATCGCGGTATGTTTTGCCTAGATTTCGGGTCTCAATCACCACGTCGGAATCGGTTGCGGTCGATTTGGTCGGTTCAGCAGCAGGCGCGGCGGTCATAGCAAGGGTGTTCCTTGGGAACGAACAGGATTTCGAGGAGTAGTTCTATTGGGCTCTACAGCGTTAATTTTTCGTACTGGTCATTCTGCTCTGGCCATTCGGCGAGCGGTATATTTGTGAGCAACTGCTCATTGGGTTTGCGTTCAATTCTGGGGTGTTCCGCTGCCCACACCACAGAAATGCTTTTCCCCATGGTGAAATTTGACCACTGGAGCTACGCCCGCTGATCGCTCAGAGTTCGTTGCCCGCGTAGATTTTGCCATCTTAAAGAAAAGCTGCTCAGTTTCGTACCCACCAATCGCCTCATTTGATGGATGGAACTATAAATAGGTCGCCATCGACTGGCAAGCGGTTACCGGACGCTCGGGACAAATGCTCCCAAGCTACCAAGTTACAGCGAGTGTTCACGGGCAAGGGATGAATAGGGGCGTTGAACAAGTTGAATCGGGATTATGGCGAGCAAGTTTCTCCCGCAGACTACCAATCTGCCATCGATTTTCTGTATAGCCGCATCAACTATGAAAAAGGGCACGCGTCTTACTCAGTGGCGAATTATCGACTCGACCGCATGCGGCGACTCCTGGATCTGCTCGGAAATCCGCAAAATCACTACCGAATCGTCCACGTTGCTGGCACCAAAGGCAAAGGGACAACCTCCAACGCGATCGGCTGTCTACTGAACGCGTGCGGATTTCGAGTCGGAGTCTACACTTCGCCCCATCTTTTGCGGCTCGAAGAACGTATTCAGTGCATTGGACGCGATTGTTCCGCGATCGAACTCGTCAGTTTAGTCGATCGCATGCGCGTAGCCTCCGAAAAACTGGAAGCTGAAGGCGGGGGGCGCCCCACTTTCTTCGAGTTGACCACCGCCATGGGTATGCTCCACTTTGCTCAAGTCGGCTGTGACTATGTGGTACTCGAAGTCGGACTCGGCGGGCGACTGGACAGCACCAACGTCTGCCAACCCGCTATTTCCGTTATCACCTCCATTAGCCTCGACCACCAAGCCCAGCTCGGTTACACGATCGCCGAGATAGCCCGCGAAAAGGCCGGCATCATCAAGCAAGAGATCCCCGTCGTTTCCACAGCTCAACACCCCGACGCACGCTCAGTTATCACTAAAATCGCTGAGCAACAACAGTCGAAGCTACGGCTGATCGATCGCGATTTTTCCGTCGATTGGCGACCGATAACAGAAAACGAAAACCCAAACCTCAGCAATGCCGCCCGCGCGGAAGTCGATTACCGAACTTGTGAAGCCGATAGTTGGATCGGCAACAGCAAGTGGCAACTCCCGTTGCTCGGACGCCATCAAGCCGACAACTTTGCGGCAGCCATAACAGTGCTCGATGTATTGGCCCAAACGAATTCTTGGTCAAATGAAAAACTACCCAAGCTACAACCTGCAATCCTGGGACTCAAAGTTCCAGCTCGCTTGCAAGTCGTCGGCAGTTCACCCATTCGCATCATAGACACCGCTCATAATCCGTCTTCGATCTCTGCCACGCTCGATGCGCTCGATGTCCACTTCCCTAACTTGCCGCGGACTATCGTCTTTGCCTCCAGTCGAGACAAGGACTTTGAAATCATGCTCAAAATCCTTCTCACCCGCTGCCAACACATCATACTGACCGTTTATCAAAATAACGTCCGCGGTGTGCCGCTCGCGGATTTAGAGTCCACTGCTCGCGCGATCTCTTCAGAACTTGCCAAGTCCGGATCTTCTCACGCAATGATTGCCGTCGCACCCGATGCCCTCCAAGCTTGGAAGACTGCGATTAACTCAAGCGGCCCCCATGATCTCATCTGCGGCACGGGCTCATTCTTTTTAGCTGCTGAATTACTAGTGGCGTAAGCTTCCAGCTGGCATGGCGAAAAGTCGTAGATGAATACCGTAGCGGAAGCCGTCAAGGCTTTCGGAGGTTGGATTTACGAGTGCAAAGTCACATGAACGAAATGCTTGACGCATTCCGCTACAGACTTTTCGCCACACCAG
>JANODD010000375.1:0-5397 GCA_031412515.1 Planctomycetia bacterium
TTCTATTATTCTATTACATTTTTTTTGGTTTCCATTTTTTATTTTTTTTCTATTTTTTATTCTTTTACTAAAACAACTTCTTTCCCTCGCGGCTCGCGCCGTCGGCTCACTGATGTTGATCCCAAAAGTAAATCGTGTTGAAGCAGTAGTGTGAAATCTGAAACTCGAATCGCTTATAAGTTGGAATTTTATTGATGGAGCAGTCCTTTGTTGCTTGGGCCAAAATGCGAGCCCGCCGCTTACCCCAAGTGAAGTTGGGAATTGGTGACGATGCGGCAATTCTCGCTGGATCCAGCGAAGATTGGGTTGTGACCACCGATACATTAATGGACGGCGTTCACTTCCGTTCAACTGAGGTTTCTGCCGAACGCATCGGACGTAAACTAATAAGTGTCAGTTTGAGTGACTTGGCTGCAATGGGCGCCGACCCTGTAGCCGTTTTCCTCAGTTTATGCCTGCCACGAAATGCTTCCCAGCAGATGGCTGCCGATATCTATGAAGGAGTCTGCCAAGTTGCTGAACGCTATAAGATAGCCCTGGCCGGCGGCGATACAAATTGTTGGGAGGGACCGCTGGTCGTAGGTATGACGGCGGTTGGAAAAACGGTAGGAGGTTTAACCTGGGTTCGAAGCGGCGCTTTGCCAGGAGATGCGATTGTTGTCACAGGACCGCTCGGTGGCAGTATCTTAGGCAAGCACCTCGACTTCGAACCCCGGATCGAACTTGCAAGATTAATTCGCGACAAAATACCCATTCATGCTGCAATGGATATCAGTGATGGCCTGAGCACGGACTTGCTTCGCATGTGCGACGCATCGCACTGTGGAGCGGTCCTCGATCTAGCGGCAATTCCCGTTACGGAACAGGCCAAGCAACTGTCGGTAAGCAGTGGTAAGACTCCAGCTGAACATGCTTTGGGCGACGGTGAAGATTTTGAATTGTTAATGGCAGTCGCGGAGAGCGATTTGCACAAGTTGACCGAATTGGTAGGGCAATCACAATGTCACAGGGTCGGTACCTTCACAAGCCGCACCGGCCTGTGGGCCCGTGAAGGCTCGCGTATCAGGCAACTTCCAGTGACGGGTTATGTTCACAGTTAACACGATTCAGTCTGTAGCTGGTTTCGTGAGAAACCGGAGGGTGCGAAAGACCAATTTGCCTTATCCGGTTTCTCACGAAACCAGCTACAAGTTGCTTCGGCACGTACAATTGAGCATTTGAGGATTATTGTAACTTGGGAGGCGTAATGTCTGGCTTTAAAAGAATGGTCGCATGGACGATGACTGTAGTCGCCATGTTACTACTCTTCCCACCTGTCGATACCCGCGCTCAAGAGTCCGATCCCAGTGAAGTTCGCGATGAAGCAAACGTAGCCGAACGCGCGGTTGCGGATCGCTTTGAAAAGTTATTGCGGAGCCGACCACAGACTGGTACTGCATTTGACAAGTTGTACGAATTCCATGCGCGCCAAGGGACGCTTGAGGAATTGTGCGATCGCCTGGAGTCTTCTGCACACCAGCAGGAAGATGGCAATGCGTATCAGTTATTAGGACTGGTGCAGTTGCGACGTGGGTTGAGTGATGAAGCGATAACCAACTTGGCTCGCGCTGAGTCGTTACTGCCCAATGACCCACTTGCGAGTTTATATCGTTCAAGAGCCTTATCAGCTAAACGACAATTTGCACCTGCCCTCACAGCACTTAAAAGTGCCGCCAATCGCAGCCCTAACCAAGCATTGGCACTCGAGATCCTCAAGGAGCTCAGGCAGCTCAGAGATCGCGGCATTGATATCGACGTTGCACTCGCATTGCTAACAGATCTTGAGCAACAGTTCTCCGGTAGTTCGCAAGTCAATGAAAAGCTGGCTGATTGCTTCTTTGAATTTGGGCGTCCGGAGTTGGCAAAACCTATCTATGAAAAACTGGTCGACTTGACGCGTGACCCGTTGCGTAAGATCGAGCTGCGAATGCAACTCGCTCGGCTCAAGAAGCGGCTTGGTGATCGAGAACAATCCCTTGCAGACTTGGAGCAGTTGGTTACGCAGGTCAAACCGCAGAGTTGGTTGCATACGACCCTGCTTGAGCAGATTGAGCAACTGACCGATGAACTTCATGGCAACGAAGGACTGATAGAATACTACGAACGGATCTTAAAGAAACAGCCAGATGACATCCCAAGCATGTTGCGTCTGGCAAAAGTCTTCGGTGATCGATCGCGATTCGACGATGCAAAGACTTGGATTTCAAAAGCGATTGTGTTGTCACCTTCGCAGCCTGAACCGCTTCTAGCGCTGGCTGACTTGATGGAGCAGACCAATCAAATGACTGCTGCAGCGGAGTCCATGCAACGACTTGTTGAGCTCGATCCATCCAACGCCGATTACATCGTGCGTTGGGGACAAATGGCGGCGCAGGCAGCGATCCCAAACGCTGCTCCGGAAGCAAATGCTGTGGCCATTTGGCGACGCCTTTTGATAGGTCACGAAAATGATCCTGCTAGGGCGATTCAAGTAGCCGAGTTGCTGAGCAGTATCTCACTGCAAGATGAAGCCGTCGAAATGTACCAACAAGCGGTCGAAGTATCCGGTGAAAAGATTGAGTATAGCGAATTGTTGGGTGAATACCTTTTACGAATCGATCGTCGCGAAGAAGCGAAAAAAGTCTTCGATGCGGCTCTTGCAGCGGCCGGAGACAACCGCGAGATCTTGATCCGCTTAAGCGAAACATTAACGCGACTCAAGTTTCCCGCTGAAGCGCTGCGTGCAGTCGAAAAGGCTTGCGAAACGCGGGCCGGATTCAGTGATTTGCTGCAGCTCGCGATGCTACAAAGCCAGAATGAACACTTTGAAGCGGCGATCGACGCGCTGAATCGCGCTTCGAAACAAGCAGAAGCTTCGGCAGAGCTGGCGCTAATTTGGGATGCACAGATAGATACTTATAAACGTATCCGCCATCTGCCGGAGCTACTTAAGACACTCTCACAGAAATCACTGGCAAGCGATGTGAACCCTATCGAATCACTCGAGCAATTGGCCATAGTGCAGTCAGCTAACGGTCAGCCTTCCGAGGCAGCGACAACCGCCCTCAACGCAACGCAGATACAACCTGACTCGATGCGAGCTTGGTTACTGACAGCTCGGTTGCAACGAGCGGCGAATTTGAGCCTGCGTGCAATTGAATCGCTGGTTACCTTGTGCAAACTCGATCCAAAACACGAAGTTGACTACCTTCAACAAATCGCAACGATTCACTTTCAGCTAAACCAAGTCGAGCAAGCGCTCGTCACGATGGAGCAAGTTTTTTCTTCTCCGTCCGCAACCTTGCAGCATTTTCAGACCGCAGCTTCATTTTGTTTGCAAGCCAATAAGCCGAATCAAGCGGTTGAAGTCCTGCGTCGGGCGACGAAGGTGTTTCCGCGAGATCGATCCGCGTGGATGTTGCTTGCGCGACAGTTGGCTGAAATTAAGGACAATACTAAGGCGTCTGAAGCCGCTTGGCATGTTCTCGAACTTTCTCGAGATCAGGGACAACGCCGCGAGGCAGTCAGCTTGCTTGTAACACTTCACAAGAGCGAACCGAGTCTGCAAACTTTGATTGATGAACTCAAAGAGTTCGGAATCAAACATGATCAAGAGAACGAAACTGATCTCTGGGCCGCTTGGGTCATGCTCGAAAGTGATGGCAAGCTGCGCTCCGATGAATTGATTGCAAATTTGCTCAAAAGAATTAATCCTAGTCCTGAGTCGCTGCGAGTCGCGGTGGAATTGGCGGTACGCGAACGCGATTATTCGCAGGCAGTAGAAATCCAGAAGAATCTCTTCCGACAAGAACCAACGGCAGCCAATCAATTGAAGCTCGGCCAACTTCTGTGGCTGGCAGGTGATATGCAAGCGGCAGCGATCGAATGGAAAAACGTCATGCGGCTTCGAGCCAACGACATGTTGGTTGCGAACTTTGCAAAAGAGTTAATTGACAAAGCAAATTGGACAATGGTGGCGGATCTGGTCAACATTGGTAGAGAAATGAGGGTCACGGACTGGGAGTTTCTAGCTATTGGAATCTATGCCAATGTCCACGGTAAACAATTTGCCGAGGCAGCGAGATTGTCAGAACAACTCCTGGCGATGAACTTGCCACCAGCAACCGCGACAAAGTCGTCAAACGCGGGGGACGCTGATGAAAACGCTGTGCCATTGACCGCGAAAGATCGTTTAGCTTGGCTCGAGCACGCTGGGCCATGGCAAGCGTTAGTAAATGAAGTGAGTGCAATGCGTTCAGGATATCGAACGAATCAAAGTAATCCGCGAGCTTCACATGCAGCCGCCGTCAGGCAGCTGGCTTTACAGCGTGGTGCTTCAATACGTTCTGATCAAGCAAAGAGATTCAATGTCAATTGTTTTGCCGAAGCTCGAGCCTTGGCTGTGCTGACGAAGTATGGGAAATTCAATCAACAAGCGTCAGGCGGTGCCAGTGAATTGGGCACCTATATCGCGGATGCCATTGAAACGAAGGACATCGAAAAACTCTGGGACTGCGTTTTAGTTCTGGAACCTGGCAGCTCGCGGGCGGTTTTGTTTACCTCGGTCGGCGGCATCGAGTCGCCTGGTGGTCGCAATCAATCATCTGGGCGGTATCGTGAGGTCCTCGATGCGTTGGTCGCTCTGAATGAACCTGCCGCCGTTGAGCTAGCGATTAATGAAGTCGTTTTGCGGAGGCAGCTTCAACACCAAATCGCAGGTAGATTCGGACGCGAAGTACCAGCGATGGATGCAAATGACATCGCGCGGTTGGAGTCTTTACTTCGAAGCTTCGATGCTGATGGCGGCGGCGATACATCAAGGTTTGCAGGACAGATAACTCTCGCCGTAGAGTTGACTCGGTCGCAGGGGGCTGCTGAAAGCAACAACGTTCTTGGAGCGACACTTGCTGGAGAGACAGATATCATCAAACTTGCCACTCATGCAAGGCAGTTCCTTTCGACTGATCGAGTGACACAGCAGGTTGTGTTAAAGATCTTGGTACGAGCCTTCGAATTGGAACTTCTAGCGAATAACGAGAGCAATGACTTGGCTTTTGCAATCTCGTCATTTAGAACAACTTCTGGGTCCAACGGTGCGAAGTCGCAAGAACTTCTCTCCGAGATGATTCGTCTTCAAGCGGTGCATGTTGAACAAGTAACGCGAGAGTCCGTTTTTTCGGATTCGCGATCCAATGAATCGAGAAGAGCGTATCGGAATTTTCGCAAACCTACTTCAGTATTGCCGGACCGTTCATCGCTGCTATCGACAAGCTTGAGAGCCGCGTTGGTCGACTCAACTCCTGACGAATTAAAACGAATCGTCGAAAAGCTGACTTCTGTAGAGTCGCTGACTAAAACTGAGCGGGCTGTGTCTTACTT
>JANODD010000376.1:0-10501 GCA_031412515.1 Planctomycetia bacterium
CTGTCCAGCGAGCTTGGCCGTGATGGATTCTTGAAGAAACGAGAAAACACTTCGGTTCTGCTTCTTGCACGTCGCAATCATCGTCCACATTCGTTCGTGATATCGTTGACCAGATTCTCCACGAGTCCCTTGAGTGATACGCCGCACTAGTTTTTCCAGTACTTCACGCGACCGTGTCTTAGCGATGTGAAAGACAGTGAACGTCGCGGCGGTGATGCACCAAATCCAATGCTTCTGGTGGCAAGGGCTTTCGCAAATGGCGTTCATGTCCAGTTTGGCCCCCTTGGCGTCGCTTTTTGGGTCGCCCTTGGCGCTGTTTTGGCTTTGGTTTGGCAATATCGCTCGACGGCGGTTTGGAAGAAGTTGTCGAGTCCTTCTTCGCCTTGGCAGGTTGTAATTCGAGCTCACCAACCCGAGACGTCACCTTATCGATTTGCGCAGCCTGTCTCTCAATCTGCGCAGCCTGCTTCGCGACCAAAACGCGGAGTTCTTCGATAACTTTGTCCTTACTGTCCATTCCTGAACAGTAGCAAATTAAGCTAAACTAACGCACTACCAGTTCTTGAACCTTGAACGGTTACAAAATTATTTAGGGGTGCAATGTAAGAGAGGCGGAGCCTCGAAGACAGTGCGTTCCCAGGCAGAGCCTGGGAACGAGTAGAACCTTAGAACCTTTCGTCACTTCGAAACTTCAAGCGGGCTGGCATCGAGAAAGTCGCGAGGCATCAGTTCAAAGCTGTTCCATACAATCGGCTGTGCAGGATAGTCTTCAGTTCGTGGATGATGGACAAAGGACAGCCGGTACCAGGCAACAAGATCCACTCCCAAAACGGGTTCATCATTCATGTAATTCGAAAGAGCGGTCAACATACGACGCCCGTCGGTGTTCGAATAAGGGAATTCTGTCGCGGCATACTTAGTAATGAAAAAGTCACCGAGTAAAACGGGATGCGCTGAATCTTTCCAGGCGCCTTGGCCGCCGGGTTGCAAGTGGTACGAACGCGGATGGCCAGACGAGTTCAATGACTTTGGATTCTTGACGCGCCAGGATCGAAAGACATCTTCTTTTCGAACTCTTGAACGCTCAAGTTCAAACGGTCGCCACACCGCGCGGGCGTAAAGCGGATCGTCTGCGTCCATTTCATAAGTAAATTCTTCCGCCACATTTCCACCTTCGCCATCGATATCGAAGTCGATGCGAAAGTAAAAGTTGTGAACGTGAGAAGGGGCAAAGACAGGTTGCTGTTTCGCATCCAGGCCGACAACTACGCCGGCATCCGTGCCTGCACCTGTGTTTAAATGCTGCAGGCCTCCCGTTGCGCCGACTTCGGGACAAAGACTTCCGTCACTGCGAAACTTCCAGCGGATGACGTACGTGTAACCATCCTCAACACCTGGGAAATGCGCCATCGACCAAAGTACAAGCATTTTGCCAGGTGCACGTCCTTGCTTGCCAGCGTATAGAAACCCAAGCGGCTCTTCGTGAATCATGACGTCGGCTGTTGGCCCCGCAGCCTTTGTTCCATCGCGACTAAACGCGCGACACTGCGTGCCTATGCCCGCGCAGTCGCGGCCAAGTTCAAGCGGCATCGGGTTGGCGCGAAATCCACCGAGTGAAAAGTCCTCCGGTCTCGGTTGTCCCGTCGCATAAGGCACATAGATCTCAGCTAGGTTAATCGCTTTGAGAACTTTGCGATCTCGAAAGTAAACATCGGTCAACATCAGCCCTTCGATGTCGCGAAACTGCCAACGAAATGACCAGCCCTCCCATTCAATCAACTGGCCAGCCTTCGGATCGGGCGGTGGCTGTGAAGGTTGAGCCACAGGCGGGTTTTGTGCTAACGCAACCTGCACAAAACTGAACACGAGTAGCAAGCAGCTATATTGCATCGACTTTACTCCCGGCCTCATGGTTCCATGTCCTTAAGTTGCAAATCGAGAGCGCCGACCGACATGCGAATTTCTATGAGTGATAGTGTGAGCGAACCGCACATCATAAGCAAACTGGCCGCAAAAATTGCTTTTCCAGCATCCTGCCATCCGGCGAACAGTGTCATCATGCAAATCGTGCATGAAAGCAGACTCGCGACGCCCAATGTTTGCATGTCGCGGATAATGCGAATTCGACGGCGAAGGTTGACGATTTGATCAACATAAACCTGATTAGGAGCCGCCAGGTGATCCGAGTGCAATTTGCGTATCACATTCGCTAAACTCAAAAAGCGGTTTGTGTAAGCCAAAAGCAATAGAGAGATAGTTGAAAACAACAGGGCAGGGGTCGTTAGGTCAATGTCCACTAGTTTAGTCCTTTATAGTACATTGAATTTACTGTTTTTGGCCAGCAAGGTAGGTCCAAAAAATCTAACTCGATGCTGCCTGTCATGTGGCTCAAGGGACAAATGATTGGTATTGATCCGTGGGACCACCATGTCATCCGTGGGCTTTTGATATACGTTTCCCACAGATGGCATAGCGAGCCCACGGATAAACGCACTTTCCTGTCCGGAAATTTACTGTCTGGAAAACAACCATTTGGGGCTTCGCGTAATGCTGTCAATTAAGCTGTCTCCGGTAAACTATGTCGCAGCCACCTCTCTTTCAAGTCTTGAACGCAGCTAATCATATACAGTTCCTGGCAAGTCCTTAATTGGACTCACCCAAAGTCATGAGTCTGGGTCTTCCTAGCTGTGGGTCTGACAAACACCTTAGGAGCGTCTTGCTAGCTATTGCCGATTTACAGGATGTTAAACCTTGACGATTGCGGCGACTTTTCTTTTTACGAAGATTTTCTGGATTGCGCTGGATTTGTGGCTAGGGATGCGCCGATAGATCCATTTAACCTCAGATTGGAATAGCTGGGGGTTATTTGCGGGCCTCTTTCCTTGGGGCCAAATTGACCTAAATGCTAGAACTGCTAGAGAAGGCGCGGCAACCGTGAAACGAACCATAGCCGTTATTGCACTGATTTTTACACAGTTCGTGGGTTGGTCGAATTCGACCTCCGCCCAAGAACGAGTAATTCGAGAATCAAGCCGTAACCGAGTTCCAACCCGTCTGGTCGGGAACCGTGGACCTCAAAACATGAAATCCGCTAGTCACATCCAGGTACAACCTGGCGAGACGATTATGGAAGAGCATGTTGATGCCTCGCCGCTCAATGATGGCGAGTACATTGTTGACGATCATGTTCATGCTCATGAACAGGGATTGGTCAGCGGTGGATGCGGTTGCGGAGGCAGCGGTTGCGACAGTTGCGGAGTCGGCCAGTACGACCACTGCTCAACATGCAGTGCTCCGTCGCGATTCTGTATCTGCTTTCCGTCACACGGATGGGTGCACGCTGAATACTTGTTATGGTCCCAAAGCGGGATGAACCTGCCGCCGCTGGTTACGACTAGTACAGCAGGGACTGCTCGAGCCAACGTGGGCGTGCTCGGACTTGGCTCAACTTCGACCCTTTACGGTGGCAACGACGACGTTCTTACCAAGATGCAGTCGGGTGGCCGCATTCGATTTGGTTGGTGGCTGGATCGCTTTCCAGGCTTGGGTGTTGAAGGCGAGTATGTTGGCTTAGGAAAAGCTACCGAAGATTTCTTTCAACAGTCGACCGGTACACCCAGCTTAGCTCGTCCGTTCTTTAACGTTTTAACGGGTCAACAAGATGCTGAATTAGTTGCTTTTCCAAACGTTTTGTCCGGAGCAATTGCAACATCTGTCTCCTCGCAACTCAACGGTGCGGCAGTTCGCTTCCGCAAACAACTTTGTTGCAAGAGCGGGTGCGGGTACTCGGAATTTTGCTGTCAAACCGTTCCAACATCATCAAGACTCGATGGAACCATGGGCTACCGCTTTTGGGAACTGAAGGAATCACTGCAAGTCACCGAACGATTGACATCATTGCAAACGGCAAACAGTCCTGGAAGCTTTGTCATCAACGACCGTTTTGAGACTCGCAATCAGTTTAATGGTGGCGAACTTGGAGTCCTATGGCAGGGTCGTCGCGGATGGTGGTCGCTTGATGCTCTCATGCGAGTTGGAGTTGGAAACGTTCATCAAACGGTAACCATCAGTGGCAACTCAACCATTAACGACAACGGAACCGTCACAAATTACAACAACGGTCTTCTCGCTCAACGCACCAACGTTGGCACCTATGACCGCGACAAGTTCACGATGGTTCCTGAATTCGGTTTAACAGCGGGTTACCAAGTAACCAAGCGATTGCGTGCAACTGCAGGCTATTCGCTGATTTATTGGGGCAATGTGGTTCGCCCAGGCGATCAAGTTGACCCAATCGTTAATCCTAACCTGCTAGCACCTGAAGTTACCCCATTTACTGGAGCACTCCGACCTCAGTTTCAGTTCCACGAAACCGATTATTGGGTACAGGGGCTAAACTTTGGTGGCGAGTTCCGCTGGTAACAGCGAGACTCTGGACTGCATGCATTCAAAAGGCGCTTGGTCAAAAATGTCCAAGTGTCTTTTGGCGTAGCGACATTAAACAAAACATCAATGCTCGGCCTACCTATTTCAAGTAGTTGCTGAGCTTTTTGCATTTGTTGATGTTTCTATCGAGGGGCTTAATATGGTCAGTTTCATCGCCCGACTTTTCGCAAGGCTTACAAACCGCAAACAACGTAAGCGAGTCAACCGTCGGTTGCGGATGGAACGGATGGAAACACGAGCCTTGATGGCCAACGACTTGGGCATCATCGCAGGAACTGCCTTTACGGATCGAGATGATGACGGCTTCGCCGATCCGCGAGATTTAGTTGCCGACGTCGCGATTTCAGGGGCAACAATACAGTTGTTCTTGGACAGCGGAATTACTGGCACCACAGGCGTCTTTGATAATACCGACACCCTTGTTGGAACGGATACGACAGACAGCAGTGGTGCTTACCTGTTCGACGCTTCGAACGTGATCGGAGGCATAGTTGCCGGCACGTATCATGTTCGCCAAACCGCTGTAGTTGGGAAACTACAACGCACTTCGCACGCGACTCAAACGGTCACTGTCAGTCCTTCTGAAGCGGCCGGCACAATTGGAACGAATATCGACAACTTCGACACAACGACTCAGAGCGTCACAGCAGACTTCTCGACGCCGAGCGCAAACAACACGGCTGTAACGGCAGTTGGTGAATCGTTGGGTGGCGAGCGTGATATTTTGGTCAACTATACTTCGTCCGCCCCATCAGGCAGTATTGTTGCCTCGGTAGGCGGTGGGCTATTGAGTGTTAATCCAAGTCTTCTCGCCACGGGTTCCGTATTCGTTACCCTCGATGGTGCCGACGGCGATGCGACGACAGTTAATAATGCAACGGGGCTAAGTAACTCTGACCTGACCAATGGCGGTGTCGATACTGCGATGCAGTTTAAATTCGGATCCGAAGCTGGCAACATCATCTTCGTGACCGTTTATAGCACATCCTCTAATTTTTCAACATTCACTCAGGCTTTACCAGACACAAGCGGCGGAATGCAGGATTTGACGATCCGTTTTTCGGACTTTGTTCCTACTGGAAGTGGCGCTGACTTCACGAATGTCAACGCAATCCAGTTCCAAGTAGATGTGGTTGCATCGGCCGACGCCCTTTTCGATTTTACACAGACCGTTGGACTAACAACTAAGACGGTCAACTTTGCCAATTTGAATCCCATGTCCCTCGGCAACAAAGTGTTCCGCGATCAAAACAACAATGGAACAAAGGAAGTTAGCGAACCCGGCATCAGCGGAGTTACGGTCGAGCTCTATGAAGACACCGATGCAAGTGGTGACTACACCGATACAGTTGATGCACTTGTCGGCACGACGACCACCGATAGTTCAGGTACTTACTCGTTTACAAACTTGATGCCCGGTGAGTACAGCGTATTGATTCCGATTTCGCAATTTGCCAACGCTCAGCCACTCTTTGGGCATGTATCGAGCTTATCTCCTGCCGGTGCAACACTTCCTAATTCAGACACTGACAACGACGACAACGGCGCGTTGATCAATTTAATTGGAGTTGCGTCTGCCGCAATTTCCTTAGCATCCGGAGCAGAACCGACGAACGATGGCGATTCGGATACCAACTCCAACTTAACGCTCGATTTCGGCTTCGCCCCGCAGGTCGATTTAGTCGTTGACAATACGGTAAACGTAACGACGATCAACGCTGGCAATAGCGTGACTTACACTTTGGCAGTGCGAAACGATGGTCCATCGGCGGCAACGAATGTTGTCGTGGTTGATGACCTGCCAGCAGGTGTTACGATAGTTTCGGCAATTAGTTCTACGGGCACCGTGACTCAAACCGGAAACGCCAATGGTGAAGTCTCGGTTGCGATTGGAACTTTGAACGCCTCTGCAACAGCAACCATCACTATTATAGTTACAGTACCTGCGACAGCGGCCGCTGGTAATTTGAGCAACTCCGCAACCATCACAGGTGTTGGCGATGAACCCGACGCCAGTGATAATTCGGACGCAGTTGGCCTTATAGTCACTCGCTTAGCCCTCCTCACACTGACTAAGTCGGACGTGCCCGACCCAGTTGTTGTTGGCGGGCAATTGACCTACACCATTCTAGTGACTAACACAGGGCCATCGACCGCCACAAATGTCACAGTCACGGATACGTTACCAGCCGGACTGACATTTGGTACGGTCAATACAACGGCCGGCACAGCCGCTGAAGCTTCCGGTGTGATCACTGCAACCATTCCAACATTGGCTGTGAACGGTCAAGCAACCGTAACCGTTGTTAGCACCGTCTTGGCAACTTTTGCGGGTGCTACCATTGCCAATTCGGCTAGTGCCAGCGCTGCCGAAGCCTCACCAGTAAACGGTAGCGCGAGTACAGCCGTCAATCCGCAAGTCGACTTGCAGATCACAAAGAGCCATCCTGTTGGAACTGTCAGTCGTGGCGATCAACTTGTCTATACATTGAACGTAATCAACAAAGGACCAAGCGGCGCGACGAACGTTGAAGTCGTAGATACTTTGCCAACAGGATTCACGTTCGTTTCGGCAACTGGCGGCACCGTTACGCCGCCGAGCGGTGGCAACCAAACCGTGACCGTTAACGTTGGCAACTTGGCCGACGAAGGAACAGCGACAGTTACAATTACGGTTGCCGTAGCGCAGAACGCAGCGGCTTCGGTGACTAATTCTGCGATTGTTCGCTCTACGGAGTCAACTGCGGGCTTTGACTTCGCCACAGGGAACAACACCGCAACGGACCCGACTAACACGACTGGATCAGCCGATTTAAAGATCACCAAGACAGGGCCAGCGACAGCTGTAGCGGGGACAACTATTACCTACACCATCGTTGCAACCAATGACGGTCCAACTGATGCAACGCAGGTGAGTGTTTCTGATAATCTGCCTGACGGAATTCAAGTGCTTACTGCCACTTCATCCGTGGGGACAGTCAATATCCCTACATCTTCCCAGGACACTGTAGCCGCGAACAATGATGACCTTGTTGTGACCGTCGGTGCCCTTGCAAACGACGCGATCGCAACAATAACCATCACCGCTTTGGTGCTTTCGTCAACACGCAGTAACTTAGTAAACGTTGCCACAGTAGCAACCGCTAACTCCGCGTTGGTGGATGCGACAGGCAACAACTCGAGTACTTTAACAACGACCGTTAGTCCAACTTCCGACCTGAGAGTGCAGAACACGCCACTGGCATCGATCGTCGCTGGTAATCAATTGACTTACACGATGACGGTAACCAATGTTGGGCCATCGCAGGCAACTAACGTTCGGCTGACCGATACGCTTCCATCGGGAGTCACGTTCGTGAGTGGTACCAGCACTGTTGGATCAGCTTCCGTTACAGCCGCGACACTGGGCAGCGGCGTGGTTCTTGGGACGATGAATCCTGGCGCCTCGGAGACAGTCACGGTAGTTGTCAGTGTGAATGGTGCGACGCGTGGAGCTTTCACAAACGCTGCAACGGTAACAGCAACCGAACCTGAGCCAACGAGCGACCCGAATCCAAATACGGCTTCCACATCGACCACTGCCACCGGTAGCGCAGTGCTCGCCGTGACTCAAACTGACAATGCGACCGTGGTAGCCGCTGGAGGCTTTTTAACTTACGTGATCTCCATTCGGAACAACGGACCATCAACGGCGACCAATATCGTCGCCACGGATACACTGCCAGCGGGTGTCACATTCTCTTCAGGCACCTCGACCAATGGTGGCACAGTGACTGGCAGCGGAAGTTCTGCGACAGCGACTATTCCTTCGCTAGCTTCTGGAGCTACGGCGACGGTTACTATCATTGCCGCTGTTGGAGCGACAGCCACCGGAACGATTACTAACAGTGTGTCGGTAGATTCTGCCGAACCCGAAGCTGCGGTTACTGCATCGGATTCGACTTCGGTTGCTTCACCGACCAGCATATCCGGTCGACTGTTTCGGGACATTAACCGCAACAATGTGCAAGAAACTGGTGAACGAGGCCTCGGCGGAGTCGACATCACGCTGACTGGCACCGATTCAATTGGCGCCGCGGTTAATCGCACCGTTCAGACCGATGCGTCTGGCGACTACGTATTCGCTAACACTCTGCCTGGTACCTACACGGTCAGTCGCCCGACTTCGCTTGGAGGTGGAACAGCCAGCGCGGGGACTTCGGGTGGAACGGCAGGAACAACGACGATCAGCAACATTAGTCTTGGCACCACAGCTGCGACGGCCAACAACTTGGCTGTAGCTTCGTCGCCGTTTAGTATGCGTAAGTTCTTGGCTTCGACTCCGGAGAATGAGATTTAGTTTTAGATCTCACAACCCTCACCCCTCGGACCCCTCTCCCTCAGTAGAGAGCGTCCCGATTAGGAGTTTGAACTGAAGCTGGTCATTACGGTGATATAATCTTATCAGCCGGAAGGCGTTAGCCTCCGGTTGTGTCTTGAACCGGAGGCTAACGCCTTCCGGCTGATAAATCACCTGTAAATCCGCGTTTTCAAGTTCATACCTAAGCGGGACGCTCTCAGTAGAGGGCGAGGGGAAGCCAGTGATCGCCTCCGCAATTCCTTCGACAACTCTTGATCTTGTAGATTTCCACTATGGGATAACCTACAGCTTTCGAGACTCTTGCTAGCAACGCCTTCGGCTTGCTTCCGAATTCGCATTGACCCATTCAAAGGGACTCCGTAGAGTTTCCGGAGCGAACCGAACTAGTGGCTTCGCATGAATGGAAATGTTGACGTCGGGAATCGCCGTCCAATCGCAAAACTTGTTACAGGGACGTGACTTAAAAATGAAACGACTTGCTTGCCCCGCAGCCGTATTGGCTCTGTCGATGATGTTTGGCTGCAATAGCGGCAAGAACGATCAAACAGTTCAAAATGGATCGCAACCACAAACCGGCAATGCAGCACCGATGCAGCCGATTGTTGTCAATGGCGTTGGGACTGAACCGGCTCAAGCAGTCGCGGTCTTCCTCGATAGCCTGCGTCGCGGTGATGAATCTGCGGCCAACGGTGTTCTGACTAACTTGGCACGCGAACAAGTTCAGAAGACTAACTTTCAAATCCAACCGCCAGGAAACCCTGAAGGCAAATACGAGATCGGACGAGTTGCGTATCCTTATCCTGAAAAAACAGTTGCCCTCGTTGAATGCCAATGGACCGAACCGACTGTTGCTACTCAACAACCGGAAGTCATTGAAATTGTCTGCGAAGTACATCAAGAGGCAGAAGGTTGGCGAATCGCTGGCTTAGGTTTCAAGATTGCAGGCACCGAAGACATTTTGGAACTCGACTTCGAAGATGCGAGTTCACTGCAAGCGACGCTTGAAGACGCAACTGCAGTGCCTGCTCTAGCAACTCAGACTGCACCAGCCATTGCACCGGGAGAACCTGCACCGGGCCGACTTCCACTTCTTCCAGAATTTTCACCAAGTCAACCAACCCAGCTTCCACCCGCACAACTAGCATTCCCACCGCTTAACAACGCACCGGTAAATCGCTAGTAACAATTAAGAAAATTGATCGACGCTAAAACAAAAAACAAGGTCCGGCCATAGGGCGCGGACCTTGTTTCGTTTTCGGATCGCTCGAAATGCCTTCTTTTCGTACCCGTACTCGTACTCGATAACTTCCGTGAATCGAGTACGAGTACCATTACATTGAGTACGAGTACGACTTGAATTCAAAGCGAGGTAACGTCAGTGCTTCATCCAACTTCAATTTTGGGGGCGGAGATGTGAGCCAACGGCGCTAGCCGCGGGTGAACGAAGTACTTGACTAGGCGCGACTTATTAACATTCTTAAGACCAAAGCTTTACGGTCGACAGATTAAATTTGGACGAACTTTTGATCTTGTGCGACAACCACTTCGTTCACCCGCGGCTAGCGCCGTCGGCTCACTGATGTTTATCCCAAAATTAAAGTTAGACGAAGCACTAGTGTTTTATTACGTTCTATCTCGAGCGAACGCAGTCAACGTAGTAACCGCGCTTTCCATCCACGACTTCTTCTACCAACC
>JANODD010000377.1:0-7971 GCA_031412515.1 Planctomycetia bacterium
GAAGCCGGCGTCGATGTTGACTACGGTCACACCAGCTGCGCAGCTGCTCATCATACTTAAGAGAGTTGTGATGCCTTCAAAATTGGCGCCATATCCAACGCTGGTCGGGACGGCGATGATAGGGCAGGGGACTAGTCCACCGACGACGCTTGCTAGTGCGCCTTCCATTCCAGCTACAACGACTAGCGCCGCACATTTGCGCAGCCGCCCGAGGTGTCCAAGTAAGCGATAAGGACCGGCGACGCCTACATCACATAACAGATCAGCGTTCACACCCATCCACCGCAATGTCTCGATCGCTTCGCGGGCTACGGGTAAATCGGTGCTTCCCGCTGTGACAACTGCGACGGGCAACGGGGCAGGGCAGGGGGGGCATTTTACGGGAGCGACCTCAGAATTTGAAAGTCGCAGAGTGCGGCCGAGCGCGTCGTATCGACAGCCTGCGAAATGAAAATATTGAGATTGAGCTTGTTCGGGTAAAACCCGCGTTACAAGCACTTCGGTCTGACCGCTGGATAAAAGTTGCTTTGCGATTTTTGTGATCGATTCCGAGGTTTTGTTGGAACCAAAAATGACTTCGCCGAAACCACAGCGGCGCCCACGATCGGTATCCGGCTGATGGCTTTTTTGGCTCGGGTGTTCGAGCGCTAGCAGTCGCTCTGCCAATTCGCTCCAACCAAGCAAGCCGAGTTTGGCTTGAGCGATCCAGGTATCGATTTCAGTTTGAGATTTGCTTTCCACCCAATTGCCTTTAGTATTTTTAGCGTGGTGGACGCTGCTAGCGTCCGTTTTGATAGCAGTGATCCGTCGGCGTTAGCCGCGGGTGAACGAAGTAGACGACTTTTCCTGTTAGGTGTCTGCCAAATGTCAGGCGACTGGCGGCCAGCCCTTCGTTGGATAAACCGCTGGTTGTGGATGACGACCACTTCGCTTACCCGCGGCTAACGCCGACGGCTCACTTTTTCCGCAAGCTGGAAGCATACGCCACTTTCGCACGGCACATTGTACAAACGGTTTCGTCTGATTTTCAGTCCCGTTGCCAACCGGCCAGCTTTAACGACAATTTTGTAAAGATTTTCTTAGTCATCGTGTCCAGTTAGTTGTTTAGTGCATTTGCAAAGGTTGTCGAGCATGCCGGTCTCAGTTTTGGCTTATTCGGGTGGTCTAGATACTTCGACCATGTTGGGCTGGTTGATCGAACGCGGTCATGATGTACATGCTGTGTACGTCGACCTTGGCCAGCCAGGTGAAGATCGTAAGCAGGTGCATGATAAAGCGATCAAAGCCGGCGCCAAGAGCGTACGGATGATTGACGCTCGCGAAGAACTGTGTCGCGACTTTGCTTTTCCAGTTTTGATGTGGCAAGCCAAGTACGAAGGGCCGTACTTGATGGGAACAAGCATCGCCCGGCCGTTGATCTCGAAAGTGTGTCTTGAAGTTGCCGCCGAAGTTGGAGCGGAGATCTATGTTCACGGCGCAACGGGCAAGGGAAATGACCAGTGTCGGTTCCAGTTAGCCGCGGAGGCATTGCGACCGGACATCAAGGTCTACGCACCATGGCGCACCAAAGAATGGCGTGATTCCTTTCCTGGTCGCACCGAGATGATCAACTTCTGTGAAAAGAAAAACATTCCGATCAAGGCCTCAGCCAAGAAGCCATATAGCTCGGATGAAAACGTTCTGCATATTAGCTATGAAGCGGGTGAGTTGGAGAAGCTCGACGTGTGTGGGGTCGACTTGGTCGATTTCACGATGACTTGCAGTCCGCAAGAAGCGCCTGACAAACCGGAAGAAGTTACGATCGGTTTCGAACGCGGTGTGCCAACGACTGTGAATGGCAAGAAGTGTTCGGCGCTCGAGATTGTTGAGTCGCTAAATAAAATTGGCGGTCGCAATGGAGTGGGGCGCATCGATATGATTGAGAACCGATTTGTCGGCATGAAGAGCAGGGGGGTGTATGAAGCGCCGGGCATGACCTTGCTTTACGAAGCGGCTGCGCAAGTTGAACAACTCACTCTCGATCGCGACTTGACGCATCTTCGGAACACACTCAGCCCAGTGATCGCCGAAATGGTTTACTACGGGTACTGGTACTCAGCGAAATTTGATGCACTCACGGCTTTCATTCGTAAGTCCCATGAAGTTGTCACAGGCGAAGCGACCTTGCGGCTTTACAAAGGCAATGTGATCGCCGTCAAACGCAGCAGTCCGAACAGTCTCTACGACGAAGGCATCGCCACAATGGAAGCTGGCGGAACTTACAATCAAGATGACGCAGAAGGGTTCATTCGCATCCAAGGCTTGCCGTACAGGGTTCAAGGCAAGCATCGCAAGTTCGGTGTTTAGTGAATGGCCGACGGCGCTAGCCGCGGGTGAACGAAGCGTAAGTCGTTCACCACAAAATGTCCAATTTAAGCGCACAGTCAATGAAGAGGTCATCAACATTGGTTGGACGAGTAGCAACTTGTACCGCCTTACTTCGTTCACCCGCGGCTAGCGCCGTCGGCTCACAAAACGCTCGCCTCGGGCCGTCGGCTCACTGCTCAACGAATTTTAAATAGCTGTGGATCGAATGGAATCGATTCATTGCCGTTGGGCGTGATGCTGGAATCGACAATTGCGGCTGGCAAATCGATGGACAGCCAAGCGGGTTCGCCATCGGCAAAGACTGCTGCTGCACCTTCTGCGTGAGTACCGCCAATTGAATTTGGTCCAGTTGCACCAATACGAGAATTCATTTTTGAAATATCGATATCGAAGGGTGTGGACCAGTCGTTGGTTGAATTGTTGGTTTCAACAACTAGCAAAGTTCGATCGAGGCCATCATTGATTTGGGCTGGCTTCAGTGGACCGGTTGGGGGAAAGATTGTCCCTGCGCCTGTGATCAGTACATAGTTCGAAAATGAACCTTTTGCTGAGCTTGCAGGACTTGTGTAAACGTCTGGGCACTGGGCAATCAACATGGAGTTGGCTGGTGAATTCCATGGCTCGTTGAGTTTGAAATTTGCATGCAGGCTGTTTTCGCCGAGATAGGGTAAGAGCAGCACTCGCCAGCTGTACAGAGGCGTTCCTTTTGCGTCGGTCACTACTGGCGTTGGATAAGTTCCATGATCAGCCGCATACGCGTTCAGAGCTTTTGCAATACGCTGCAAATTAGTCATGCATGCGATCGCGTCGCGCCTTGCCTTGAGTCCTTTGAAGGTTGGCCAAAAGCCAAAGAGCATGACTGTTGAGAAAACAACGATGCCGAGTGTTAATCCACCGATGCGCAAGGCAAGCATTCTGGATTCGGATCGTGCTCTGAGCTGACTTGCGGGAACAAACGAAGAACCGATCGGTGCAGCGGCTTCAGGCAGTTTGCTGGGTGGCTCGGGGACGGTAACCAACTTGCCACATCCAACACATGGTCCTTTTTGTCCTGCTAGCGATTCGATCACTAGCGTCTTTTTGAAGCAATATGGGCAGGTAAATTGAAAAGGCATCTCTACAACTCGAACTTGATTGGAAAATTGATTACCAAGTCAACCGACATTATTTCTCTACAATGTAGTCTATCGAGGTTTTACGTGTCGCGTGCCTCGACCCACCGGTGTCTCGCTTTTAATTTGCGGCACACAAAGCGGGGCAGGGGAGGGCGGTAAAAGTTTTACGAGCGAGTCGAAATGCGAGCTGTTATTCAACGTGTCACCGAAGCGTCCGTAAAAGTTGCCGGTGAATGTGTCGGCAGAATTGATGCCGGTTTGGTTGTGTTGCTGGGTGTTGAAAAAGGCGATAGCGAGCAGGATGCCGAATACATGTCGGAGAAGATTATTGGTTTGCGGATTTTTGCGGATGATCAAGACCGTATGAATATGAGCGTTGTGGATATCGGTGGAAGCGTACTGATGATCAGTCAGTTCACGTTACTGGGCGATGTGCGCAAAGGTCGTCGACCGAGTTTTACCAGCGCCGCCGAACCTGAACTGGCGGATAAGTTGTATCAACACTGCAATCAACTGCTTCGGCTTCAAGGCTTGACGGTTGCTACAGGGATCTTTCGAGCTGACATGCAAGTGCAACTGATCAACGACGGTCCAGTCACCATTTTGCTCGACAGTAAAAAACTGTTTTGATCATCGCACCCATTGTTCACCTCGTTGCAGAATTAGATTGAACAATTCTTGGGCGGTATGTGGGACTTCGGGATTCTGTATGCCAAAGCGTTCCATAAAACCATGGTCTTGATAAACCAGGAAGCCTAGAACTGCAACTTTGAAATACGTTGCATAGTTGGCCCACGAGTTGTTGCCCCAGAGTTTCAAGGCTGTACCGAACGAACTTTTAAATTGATATTTGCCCTTACGAAAGTCGACGGACCAAATCTCATCGA
The DNA here is from genome assembly GCA_031412515.1 of Planctomycetia bacterium. Lineage (GTDB taxonomy): Bacteria > Planctomycetota > Planctomycetia > Pirellulales > Pirellulaceae > Aureliella. Next base: position 4,370 of record JANODD010000377.1, read on the forward strand.
TTATCAAGTGACTGATGAACCCAAGTACGACGGCTATCGTCTTGAACATGCGCAGCGAAATATCTTCTGACGACATGATTAAGAATGCGACCATGCCAACAATGGCTGCGGCCGGCAGACTATGCCACATACCGCGATGGACTGTGTAGCGACGAAATACTTCGGTCAGGACAAACCGAATCATGATGTAAACCAACCCAGCAGCTAGTACCATCGATTCGTGATTCAGACCCATGTGTTGAAATCGATCAACCATCAGCATTGGCACGACTGCGGCGGCCAACGTTGTAGCTTCGCGTAGTGGTCGACCTGAATCACTGTCGAGGTCCGGCAGCATGCCGCTGACGCTACACAGACCACCAGCTAGCACGCATGTGGTGAGCGGGATGCCCGATTGAGAGCCAGCGATCGCGTACAAGACGCCTGCCCCTGTACTAACGCCCATGTGAGTTTTGAAGTCGGCCATTTTCGATTCCGCGGAGCGGACAATGATGCTCAAGCAATTCGAGCACACTACACAATCAGGCAGCGTTTACTAAAGAGCAATCTCAATGCTAGCGTCAGCATGCAAAAACCAAAGACTCAAATCGGAAGTAAAAACCATCTTTCGCTGCTTGCAAAAACTTTGCTACAGTCCCCCTACCCAGCTTGCGGTTTTTCGTAGCTAACAATGCTGCGAATTGGCACGCGCTGGAACTGTTCTGGAACTCACTTAGGCGTAACTCAACTTAGGAATTGAAACATGCAGGCATACGACCTGATCATGTTGATCGTAATTGGCATGGCGACCATTTTTGGCGCGATCAAAGGCTTTGCGTGGCAAGTCGCTTCGCTAGCATCGATCCTCATTAGTTACCTGGTCGCATATCGCTTCAAGGGTCAAGTTGCGGAGATGATCCATGCAGCGCCACCTTGGAATCAGTTCTTGGCGATGTTGATTCTGTATGTTGGTACTTCGTTTGTTATTTGGGTTGGATTCCGATTGCTTAGCGGCGCGATTGATCAAGTCAAACTGAAAGAGTTTGATCGGCATATCGGCGCGGCTTTTGGTTTGGGCAAAGGTTTTATCTATTGCCTCCTGATCACCATGTTTGCGATGAGTCTGCTCGGTCCAAAGCAACAAGCGGCGATCTGCCAATCGAGATCGGGTTACTACATTACAACGGCGCTCGACAAAGGAGTTGGAATTCTTCCGAAGGAGATCCACGATGTCGTTGGACCGTATCTGCGGCAGCTAGACGAGAAACTGAAAAATGGGCAAAACGGATTGCCGATGACGAGTGATTCGAATTGGGCGAGCGGGCTTCCGAAATTTCCAGGAACAACAACGCAGACGACAACTCAGACGACAACGCAGTCGGCAGGACAGGGGGCTAGTAATAGTTGGGATTTGGGGCAGATGATTCCGAACGTGTTTCAGGGTCAATCGCAGAGTCAGTTACCGGGACAAGCATCTGGCCAGCTTGGAAATCAGTTTCTGGGAAACCAATTGCCGAATCTGCCGAATGATTTTCAGCCGCAAAATTATCTGCCGCCGAACTATCCGCAAACTGGAAATTCTGGAGATTCAAATTCGGTTTTCCCGCCGTCTGGAAATTTTACTCCGCCGACTGGAAATGGATTTTCGGGTGGTTATGACGGGTACGGTTCACAGTCCGCGCAGCAACCCGGATACACGCTTCCGCGATAGTTGGTTCACTTGTTCTCCGTGGGTCGCATCTTGTCGAGATTGCGAACAGGGCGGTGCAGGAATTTGAAAAACGCGGAAACTGAAAAACGCGTATTTCCCAGGGAAAACGCGGTCCTAAACCGAACATAAGAAACATTATCGGACGTTGGTTTCGGGTTGTTTTCGCCCTTCCATCGCTTGATCGCTGGGCTTTCACTCACCTAATCACTGGGCTAAATACTGCGCGTTGCACAAGCTGTTGATCAGCTTGATACAGTTGTCGACAGATCATCGAACACGCCGATGCGACGGAACTTGTCGTAGCGAGTTTCGATCAGTTGATCATGAGAAAGCTCGCGCAGTCCGGCGAGCGTGCGCATCAGATAGCTCTTCATGCGAGCCGCCATTTGGTGATGATCGCGATGCGCGCCGCCGAGCGGTTCTTCGATCACATCGTCGATCACACCGAGCTCCAAAAGATGCCGAGAAGTGAACTTCAGCGCGTCGGCGGCTTGAGGCGCAAACTGATGACTTTTCCAAATAATCCCCGCGCAACCTTCTGGGCTGATTACCGAATAATATGCGAACTCCAAAACGGCAATTTTGTCGCCAACCCCGATCCCGAGCGCACCGCCGGAACCGCCCTCGCCGATGACTACGCAAATGATCGGAGTTTTCAGTTGACTCATTTGAAACATGCTTTCGGCGATTACTTGAGCTTGCCCCCGTTCCTCGGCGCCGATGCCTGGATAGGCTCCTGGGGTATCGATGAAGCAGATGATCGGCAAGCCGTATTTTTCGGCCAGCTTCATTTTGCTCATCGCCTTGCGGTAACCTTCCGGATGGGCGCAGCCAAAGTTGCAAGCCGCACGCTCTTTGTAGGTTCGACCTTTCTGATGGCCAACAACCATGACTTTGTGTTGATCGATCTTTGCGAAACCGGTCAGCATGGCGCGATCGTCGCCGTAGAACTTATCACCATGCAATTCAACGAACTCGTCGAACACCAACTTCAGATAGTCGCGAGTGTATGGACGATCCTTGTGACGTGAGACTTGAACGATCTCCCACGGAGTCAGCTTGGAGTAGATCTCTCGCGTCTGCGAGTTGCATTGGCGACGCAGCTGAATGATCTCTTGTTCGATAGCTTCAGTGCGTGGTGTCGTCTCATCGAGCGACTTGATTTGAGCTTCGAGTTCAAGGATGGGTTGTTCAAATTCAAGCCCGTTGGATTTACTCATGATTGTCTGGTTGCAGTTATAAGCGAATGATTGTTTTAGGTTTTATCGCACCGGCAAAACACTATTCATGTTTCGTCAGTCGACCGCCAGTTTGGAAGTCATCAAAGATGCTTGCCTCAGGAATGCGAGGTGGTTTTTTAAAGATTTTCGTCACTCGCAAAGTCTTCAAGACTTCCCACATTGATTCGTAGCGTTGCTCAGGCTTCTTTGCCATCATACCTTTGATCACGTTGGCGTACTCCTGAGTCACGTTGTCATTGGTAACCAACGGCGAAGGGATCGGCGCGGAGATGTGTTTGTTCAGCAAGTCATTGGGGCTGGTACCAGTGTACGGTGGCTTGCCGGTGACCAATTCGTACATGACGCAGCCGAAGCTATAAACGTCGGAGCGTTGGTCAAGCGAGCCTCCACGAATCTGCTCGGGCGACATATAGCTTTTCGTGCCTGAGATGTTCTTCGTTTTGCCACCGAAAAACTTTGCGATGCCCGTTTTCACTTTCTGCGAAATCGTAAAATCGATCAACTTAACTTCGCCTTCGCGACTGACGAGAAAGTTGTCGGGCTTGATGTCGCAATGAATAAAGCCTTTTTCATGCATATGGTACAGCGACTCGCAAGACTCTTTGATAATCTTGTCGAGCAGATAAGCGACTGATTCCGGCCCGCGGCGTAACGCTTGTTTCATGTTCAAT
>JANODD010000378.1:0-40548 GCA_031412515.1 Planctomycetia bacterium
CGGACGGAAGGCAATTCGGACTCCCTACCTGCGGAACTAAGATGGTCCGCAAAAACGCATGTCAATGCCGAAGTTTTAACAGCCCGGCCTGAGGCGCTACTCCAAAAACCGGAAGGAACTTCCGGTTTTTAGCACTAGCGCCGATGGCACACAGAACCCGCGGCTAGTGCCGACGGCTCACTTCTTAAGTGTCCCCATACGGAGTTCGCTAATAGCGACCGTTTGTGTTTGCGCTAGGCAGAAAGCCTTGGTTGTAATTCTGCTGACCATATTGCGACGCCGACTGAGAGTAGCCGTTGGTTGGTTGTGTGTAACCGGTCGAAACGGGGCGGCCATACGTATCGTATTGTTGTTGATTTCCTGTCGATGCGTGCTGCTGGGGACTGTATTGGTGTGAGCTGTATGGCTGAGTGCTGTATTGTTGCGCTGTGGGCTGCTGTGCCCCGCGCTGCTGCGTCTGCCACTGGCGATTTTGCTGATCTCGCAATTGTTGTTCGTAGAGTTGCTGCTGTTGCAATTGATTTTGTTGCTGTTGATACAGTTGTTGCTGATAGAGCTGCTGCTGGGTCAGATTGCGAGTATCGCTGGGTGACGCGGCTTGCTGTTGGTAGCCCGATTGGGAATAGTTAGGCTGCTGAGCGTAAGTGGCTTGTTGCGAGTAAGTCGGTTGTTGCGAGTAAGTCGGTTGTTGTGAGTAGGTTGGGTGCTGGGAGTAAGTGGTCGGCTGTCCCCAAGAACTTGTGGGCTGAGTATTGGCTGGCTGAGCCGTAGTGTAACGGGAATCGCGCTGATTCGTCGGCGATTGTGGCTGAGTGGAGGGAAAGCTGGCGGTTGGAACGCGAGTTGGCGCCGGCTGCTGCGTACTCGGATACAATTGTCCGTAGTTATACTCATGGGAAGCGTGCGAGACACCGGTCAAAAGATCGGAGGCGAAATGGCCGAGGCCACCTCGTTCCTCGATGTGGTTGTACGCGTCTTCCGTTCTCTGCAGTACTTTAGCCGCGGCTTGCGGATCGACAGCAACGCTTGGCAGCCCGCCGCTATAATTAATTTGCAATAGTCCTGCAACTAACATGGCAGGCACGCCGACAAGTATGAGCAGCGGCCCAAGGCGGGTGTCGGCAACACGTTGGATGGGTGCTGGCAGCGCAAGCGCAAGCAAACTCGCCGCACTTCGCGATGTAGATCGTCGACTAGATCTCCTGGACCGATACCGAGCCATGATGCAACTTCTCCAGCAACTACACAGCCGATCTTGACAAACAGTTGCCACGGATCAGTGGTTGCCGCCGGACGGTACCAAAATGGTCGTGCGATCGCCAGAGCGATATTCCAGAGCGATATTGCAGAGCGATATTTAGTGCCCGAAAAGGCACAGGCCTTTCGCAGCAGCTTAGACTTCTAGTCTGGATATTACCGTAGCCCGGACTTCCAGTCTGGGTATTGAAATTCGATAATTCATCCCCAGGCTGGAAGCCTAGGCTACGCGAGCTACTCGACAGTTCATCTAACGCGCTTTATGTTGCTAGCACTTACATGGTTGGGCGGACCGTGTTCATGGTGTTCCCAGCATACCTTTTCATCTAACCAGGGACAAATTCTGTGCCGCTTCCCAAACTCATCCTGTTGCTATTGCTGATTGGTATTGCCATCTGGTTTACAATCACTTGGGTGTTGGATCTGCGGCGAAGCGGGCAGCTCCGCATGGCCAGTCCCTATCAATTTGTCGTCGGATTCATCACGGACTTTCTGGATACGTTGGGTGTCGGATCATTTGCGACGACGACTGCATTACTACGAGCTGGCAAATCTGTGGATGATTCCAAGTTGCCAGGCACACTGAATGTTGGTCATGCGCTGCCAACAATCTTGCAAGCCCTTATTTTCATCGGTGTGGTCAAGATCGACATGTGGACACTCTGGCTGCTGATCATCGCTTCGATCCTGGGTGCTTACGCGGGTGCTTCTTTAGTCACCAAATTGCCCAAGCGTATGATCCAAATCGGAATGGCGATCGCGCTGTTGATCGCAGTATCACTGGTGGTTGCTAAATTGATGAAATGGATTCCGGAAGGTGGTAATGAACTGGGGCTCCGCGGTAGTTACCTTGCAATTGGCTTCGTAGGCAATTTCATTTTTGGAGCACTGATGACGATCGGCGTTGGCGCTTATGCACCGATCATGATTATGGTCAACTTGCTAGGCATGAACCAAGACACTGCGTTTCCATTGATGATGGGTTCTTGCGGGTTCTTGATGCCAGTGGCCAGCTATCGCTTTATCAAGTCCGGTATGTACGACGCCCGGGCTGCGATTGGTTTGACAGTATTGGGGTTACCAGGAGTGATAGTTGCAGCGTTCATTGTCAAAAAATTATCGTCTGAAGGACTTAACTGGCTTGTTGTGGGAGTCGTCATCTACACAGCGTTATCAATGCTCTATGCCGCAACTATCCCAGTGAAATCTGTCAAGAAAGCAGAATTGACGACTTGAGCACTTATGCGAACCTTGTAACTACTCCGCTTCGGATGCCAAGTTGCACTGGTTTCGGATGAGCTGCGGTGCGAGTGATCCAGCGATCATGCCGAAGAGCGCTGCGCTCAGTCCGACAAGCTGCGAAGGATAGATTTCGTCAATGCCTTTAAGACTTGGTACAAACGCACTGAGCGTTGAAGCGAACATGAATGGGATCCAGCAGCCGATGCCTAGAACGATTGAAAGGATCGCGCCCTGCGTGGTGGCTCGTTTCCAATACAATCCAAATGTCAGCGGCACAAAGGAACCGACCAACGTGATTTGATACGCGGATGAAACAAGTTCGTAAATGGATGTACCCCGACTGATGATTGCATAGGTCAATACCAGAGCCGTAAAGGTGAAAATCGAAATCCGCATGGCTCGCAAAAGCTGCTTGTCCGACAAGCCTGGAACCAAATGACGCAGGATGTTCTCGACAAAACTAGTCGAAGGAGCAAGCAAAGTGGCTGACGAGCAAGACTTGATTGCTGAGACCAGAGCGCCAAAAAACAGAATCTGAATGAACAGTGGCATATGGTCCATGATCATCGTTGGCAGAACCTGTTCCGCATCACCGTCAAGCAACTCGGCAGCGTGCTCGGGCATCACAATCAGTGCAGAAGCGACGATGAACATTGGTACGAATGCGAACGCGAGGTAGCACAATCCGCCGATGATCGCGCCGTAGCGAGCCGCGTTGACATTCTTGGCTGACATCACTCGCTGAAAGACGTCCTGCTGAGGAATTGAACCGAGCATCATCGTAATCGCTGATGCAATAAAAAACGCCCAGTCTTTAACGTGAGGGTCCGGCAAAACTCGGTACCAATTCCGTTCCTTTGCAAGTGCGAATACCTTATCGGCGCCACCAACAAGATCGGCTGAGTACCAGGCGATATACGACATGCCGAGTACGAGGACGATCATCTGCACAAAGTCGGTGTAGGCGACGGCCATCATGCCGCCGATCATGACATAGACCAATACTAAGACTGTTCCGATGACCATGCCCCACTCTGGCGTGATCGCTCCTCGGGTCAGTGTCGAGAAAACAAGCCCAAGGGCCGTAATCTGTGCGGCAACCCATCCAAGGTAACTTAGAATGATGATCAACGAGCAAAGGATTTCAACTGGGACACCGAATCGCTTGCGATAGAAGTCGCCGATGGTTAACAAGTGCATCTTGTAGAGTCGCGTAGCAAAAAAGACACCGACCAATACCAAACACATCGACGCGCCAAAGGGGTCTTCGACGACCTCCCTGAGTCCACCTTGGACAAAACTTGCCGGGATGCCCATCACCGTTTCGGCACCGAACCAAGTCGCGAAACTGGTCGTGATTACCATGTAGAGCGGAAGGCTGTGCCCCGCAACAGCGAAGTCCTCCGTGTTTTTAATGCGCGAGCCTGCCCATACACCGATTCCCAAGGTCCCGACCAAGTAGAGCAAGACAAATACAAGTAGAATGACATTCATTTGGTTGCGAACAGTCCTTTTGCTGAATGGACGGAGCAGGAGCCAGGGATCGGGTGGCCTAAATTGTAAGAAGTGAGATGTTAGGAGTCGAGCGTAGTACTGGGCGTTATAGAGGGGGTTTGAAGACTCCCCTATAAATCGGATAGGGCGAGTTTACTTTCCAGTTAGTGAGATCGCGAAAGTTCGGCTGTGCAACTTGAACGCTAGACCGCTTTGTTTGACCGCAAGTGGGTGAAGAGTGCGTTGCAGTAGTCGCTGGCTATGGGTCAAACGAGCGGGGGATCGTTTGACCCAAAGCCAGCGGCGCAGGGTCGGCTTGCATCTAAAACCACAAAGCAAGATAACGGTGAAGTGAGTTTCCGAGGCGTAGGGGTAATCAGGCTTAACTTGGCTTCAAAGGCGGTGCTATGTTGGCCATCAACGCGGGTTGGAGTTAGGAGTAGTTGGTATCGTCGAGACCCGCTCGTTGTGCGGACTGCAAGCCGATCCCGTTGCCGCTGGCTATGGGGCAAACGCGGCGAGATGGCAGGGTTCAGAGCGGCTTCGGATTTGGCGCGGTTGATTAGGACCGTTTAGACCCGCTCGTTGTGCGGACTGCAAGCCGACCCCGTCGCCGCTGGCTATGGGTCAAACGAAGTGGGTCAAACGAAGTGGGTCAAACGAAGTGGGTCAAACGAAGTGGGGCAAACGAATTCATGATCGTGGGGCCCTGCTTGATTGTAAAGCTAGTAGAATGTCGCCGAGGCGTTGAGCACTACAACAATTTTACAACGACTGAGCTGGCCGCATCTATGACTCAACACCATCAACTTGTTCGAGCTTTATCACTCACCGATGCTAGCGCTTTAGTCGTCGGCACAGTGATTGGAACCGGTGTGTTTCTCAAAGCTGCACCGATGGCTCAACAAGTCGGTTCACCGATGTGGGTTCTGATCGCTTGGGTTGCAGCTGGTTTGTTGTCGCTAGCGGGAGCGCTTACCTACGCAGAACTCAGCGCCATGATGCCGGAAGCGGGCGGTGAGTACGTTTACTTGCGAAAGTCCTATGGCGAGGCCTCAGCCTTTCTGTTCGGCTGGCAGCGATTCATTGTCGCTGGCAGCGCGTCGATTGCCAGCCTGGGAGTGGGTTTTTCTATCTTTCTCTCGACCGTCATTTCGCTGGACTATGTCTGGTTTACATCTGATTTTACGTTGCTCGGTCAAGAGATGCACTGGCAGTTTGGAGTGAAGCAGATGATCGGCGTTGCAGTGATTGCGTTGTTGACCTGCGTCAATTGCTTTTCAGTTGCCTTTGGTGGCAAGGTTCACGTGTTTCTAACACTACTTAAAATCAGCGGCATCGCTTTTATTGTTTTTGGAATTTTTATGTATTCGAAAGGAACTTCGTGGAGCAATTTAGCCGCGCCCAGCGATTCGCAGTGGAACGGTTTGTCAGCCTTCGGCACTGCGATGTTGGCCGCACTGTGGGGCTACGATGGTTGGAACAACATGCCGATGGCCGCTGGTGAAGTTCGCGATCCAGGACGCAACATTCCGCGAGCTCTGATTCTGGGAATGCTCGCTGTGATGGTCATTTATTGCTCACTCAACTTGGCTTACTTTTATGCGTTGCCATTCGAAGAAGTTGCCGCCTCGAACTCGACAAAGTACCGCGATGCATTGCCCGTCGCCGCTCGTGCATCCCAGTCTTTTCTCGGTGATTATGGCGGTCGGATCGTTGCTGTCGTCTTCATGGTCTCAGCACTTGGCGCATTAAACGGCTCAATTCTTTCAAACGCTCGAGTTCCATTTGCGATGGCCCGCGATGGCCTGTTCTTCAAGCCCTTTGGCTTGGTTCATGCAACAACGCGAGTTCCGGTGCTGTGTCTGATCATTCAGGGCTTCTGGGCCTCCGTGCTCGCGCTATCGGGTACTTTCGATCAACTTACCGATTGTCTGCTCTTTGCCTCGTGGATCTTTTATGCGCTGGTCACGTCAAGCGTTTTCGTGATGCGGTACAAATTTCCGGAGATGGAGCGTCCTTATAAAACTTGGGGATATCCGTTCGTTCCGGTCGTATTCGTGCTCGTCGCTGCTTGGCTGATTATCAACACACTTTTTTCCAAGCCCGTCGAGTCGATTGCAGGTCTCGCGATGATGGGCGTTGGTTTTCCGCTCTATTTGTACTTTCGAAAAAGTCGTTAAAAGTGGTTGGTGTCTGTTGGTAGCTGGTTTCGTAAGAAACCGGATGCAAATCGAGAAATCAACCGCGGAACCGGTTTCTCACGAAACCTGCTACCTTGTTCGTTCAAAATACTTCCCAGATTGGCCCGATCGGGTATAACTGTCCCCGATCCTCTTGCTCATAGGCGGGAGCCTAAGTTACGAAAGAATAATCCGCTTAACTGGAATTGACGATGACAGAATATCCTGATGACGCTGACGGCTCAGTTTTGGCGGATCTCGCCGCGCTCGGCATCGATATGACGCAACCGATGGACATTGAATTCCCAGTCGCCGCCCCGAACGAGGAAGCGGCCAATGCAATTGCTGCCGCGCTAATTGCTGCGGGATACGATGCGCAAGTTGAATACGATGACGGCGAACCCGAGGATGACAGCGAGGAAGATGAAGAGGACGATGAGTTCGTACCGGGCTGGGATGTGTACGTAAGCACTCGCATGGTTCCCGACTATGACGAAATCATTCGCATTCAAGCGGACCTTGGACGAATTGCTAATCCTATGGGTGGAATGTCCGACGGCTGGGGCGTTATGCTCGATTCGGATATGGAAGCTGAAGAAGACGAATAAAGGATGTAGCGTTTGAGCAAATGTAGCTGGTTTCGTGAGAAACCGGGCGCAGCGATGACGTTTCTACTTCATCCGGTTTCTCAGGAAACCCGCTACGTTACAATCGCCGCAGCGTCCTACACTAATTGAGCAACTTTAATCTTCGCGGTTATCGAATCAAAAAAATCTTCACTTTCGGTCTGATCGATAGCGAACGCGCTATCGACCGCAAAAGTATCATCGATGCGATCGAAGTTTAAACTCTCTTCATTAACCACCACCGGCCTGGTAACCAGCCGATTGTCCCCACTGAAGGCAGCGACGGCTGGGAGGAGAACTTTCTCCCAAGCTAGCTTCGAATTGGTTCCGTAAGAATCGCGAGCATCCTCGGCGAAATGCACGGCCATCCAGCGACGCTGGGAGTGTTCTTTCCAATGAGTTTGGAGCTGTGCCGCGTTAACTTGGACATTCTCGTTGAAGACAATTGCGATCGTGTCGATTTTCGACCACGGATAGGATTGCAGTTGGGCGGCGACGACATTGGCTGGGACTCCGCTACGGGAAGGTGTGCTGAGTGGACTGGTCGACGAGCCAAGAAGAACTTGTTGAACTTTCGCACCGCGGGTGTCCGCTGCGCCCAGAAGAGAAGCTAGATTTGAAGTGGAATCGAGCGGTATGTCAGTAGCGAAGAGTTCGCGCGGTGCTAGAGGTTCGAATGTGAGATGCCTGGTCGTTGCTCGAGCCTGTATCGTAGCAGGGGAGCGAATCGTAGCTTGGGATTATTGTCCCGAGCGAATGGATTGGTTGGATTGGTTGAACAATAAATTGCTCGGACGGGACTGGAGTCCCATCCTACGTTTGCGGGGACTACCACCGTTCATGAGGATGCCTGTTTAATCTTAGTCGTTTGTGGTGGTTAAGAAGACCTGCGGAACTTGGAAAGCAGAGCGTTTAGGCTATTATTTTGAAAGGGCATCATTTGACTGATAGGCATCATTTGACTGATAACCGTCCCGATGCTTTTTTGTCGAAAAACTTGCGTTGACTGGGCCTTAGTTGACTGGGCCTTAGTTGACTGGGCCCTATTTGTATCGATTACTTTGTAGGATGATCGGAACAATCGATTTAGACTAACCTGCACCGAGCCATTCTCCATGGTGGTTGCTGGAAAGCTAAGATCCGAAGCTGAGAATAGAATGGAAACTGAGAAGGCGATTGTGTATGGCTTGGTACCTAATTCTTGGCTTGCTGGTGGCGATTTTTTTGTGGTTGTCGATTAAGCGACGGCCGCAGTTTGCCCTTGGTGTAGTCATTCCGCTTGCGTTTCTGTTCCCTGTTTGGGTAATGCTGCCGCTTTTCGCCCCTCGAGAAGGAACAGTCGTCGGTTCTGGAGTTGATCTCAGGGTTGGAATCGGAGCCGCCGCCCTGTTGCTTTACTGTTGCTTTCCCAAGAAAGCGACCTTTCCAATTAGCTTGGTTCCATGTGACATTGCGATGATTGGGCTCGTCATCGTCCACATTGCCAGCGATTTGATTAATCAGGGGCCAAGCTGGGAGATACCGGCTCATTTGTTTGGAGAATGGTGGATACCGTACGTCGGCGGCAGGGTTGCATTTCAATTTCGGCGCGAAGTCTCTAGCTACTGGAAAGTGCTTACGGCTGTCGCGATCGGCCTCGCGTTACTCGCGATCTGGGAAGCTTTTACAAATTCAAGTTTGCTCGAGATGCTCTTTGGAGATCGACCGACTGAGGGTGTTGAACGCATTCATACTCGCTGGGGCATTCGGCGAGCGTATGGGACTTGTTTGAATCCGATCTACATGGGCGTGCTTCAATTGGTTCTGCTGGGATGGACGGCAGACGCTTTTTTGCGGGTGTTACGAAATCGTGCTCCTGTTGCTTGGGTCGCTGCACCGGTCTTATCAGTCATTGGAATCATTTGCACCGGATCCCGCGGTCCGCTCGTCGGGCTTGTGATTGCAGCGATCGGTATGCTGTTTAGTTTGCGTCCCAAATGGCGTGTGCCTATCTTAGCATTCGCGGGTGTCAGTATTGTGTTATTGATCTTGAATCGCAATTCTGTTCTTGAAGCTCTCGAGTCTTTGGCAGGCGAGAACCGTGCATCGCGATCGAGTGTCATTGTTATCAATGAGAACAAGGAACAGTTCACGTCGGCTCGAAGCCGCTTTCTGTTAGTTGAACTTTACAGCATTGCGATGAAGCGATCAGGTCTGCTTGGTTATGGGACGGAAGCCGTCACGGGCTTTCCAGTCAGAGTGCCGCTGGGGCCCCAAGAAGTGGAGACGATGAAGCGCATTCGATTCGTCGACAACACATACATTCTGATGACGCTTCGGTTTGGCTACAGTGGTGTGTTCTTTTTCACGGCTGCTTTAGTAGCCGCTGCGTTGCAATTTATCTATGTGTGCACGCGAATGCCTACTGAGTCTCCAGGGATTTTGGCGGGTTGTTTGGCGGGTTCAATGTTAGGGATCATTCCGGTTTTATTCACGGTTTGGATGCCTCCTGATTATGGCTTTCCGCTCATGTGGACCTGCGGTGTATCGAGCGGCCTGTTGTTGGCTCTGAATTCAGGAAATCTACAAGAGAAAAAAGTAGCTAAGTAATGGATAACTTGAGCAGTTCAAGGGTTGACGCCTGGTTGCTTACAGGCGCAACGGGGCTCGTTGGGCGCTTCATGCTCGCGGAGCTATTGAGAGCTGGTCATCAGGCAGCCGTCATCGTTCGAGAGAAGACGACGGCGTCGATGGGTGCTCGCATTGAAGAGGCGCTGGCTGTTTTTGAAGAGAACTCGCAATTCGGGCGTCCACGACTGCTCGCTGGCGATTTAACTAAGCCCGGGTTGGGCTTGTCAGAGAGCGACCTTGAGTGGTTGTCCGAACGGCGATTAGGAGTCATTCACTGCGCGGCCAGTATTCGCTTCACGGCGGAGTCACCGGATGGCGAACCCTTTCTAAGTAACGTGGCAGGAACGAAGTACTTGCTCGATGTGCTCGCCAAGTGTACGGTCGAGTCGTTTCTATATGTATCGACTGCGTACGTTACAAGCCGCGCGTCGCCCGATGGATCAGCGCTCATTGCTGGTCCAAGATTGGAAACTGCAGTTGCGCGCGGAGCCATTGGTGGAAACGATTACGAATCGAGCAAGATCGTTGCCGAGCAGATGATTGCCGACTGCGAGTGGATAGGAAAGAAAACGATTTGTCGGCCCAGTATTATTGTGGGTGATTCGCAGTCAGGATATTCGTCAACCTTTCATGGTTTCTACGCCCCGTTGAAGATTGGCTTGGAATTTGTAAAACGCTATGGGTTCAATGAAGCAGCGGGGACTTGGTTTCGAAACCAGTTGGGGCTGAACGAATCGGACAAGAAGAACTTTGTGCCTGTTGACTGGGTAGCGAAGGCGATTGTGCGAATTGCTTTGAAACCCACCCTGCAAGGTTCGGTTTACCACCTGACAAACCCAGAATCAACGACTTGTATCGATGTGCAAAACGCGATTCAACGTTCGCTTGCAAAGTTCGCGGAGGGAAACGGTCCGCCAACAAGCTCTACTGGTGAATTTCGTGAGCAGTTGGGGGTGTATGAATCCTATTTTAACAATGACCCGGTGTTCGACCGTAAAAACACTCAGGCCGCCCTTCCGGATTTACCGTGCCCAAAAGTTGACGTCCGGATGCTAGAAATGCTTGGAGATTATGGGATCCAGGCAAATTTTGGTTGGCCCAAACCCTCGGCTCAAATTCCACCTTACGCTAAAATGATGCTTATGTTGGCTCACTTGCCGGGCGTTAATTACAGCGAAGACGCTGAGTTATTAGAGCTGAATTTACTAGGTAATTCCGCGCCGAGTGCGTTGCATTTTGTTCGCATCGCAGGGGGTTGGGTTCCTGCCAAAGGAGGTTTTCGCGGCGAGCAAGTGAAGTACCGTTTGACGACAACCGCCGAGCTATTGGCGGGCTGTATAAGCGGTACAGCCGACACAAGTGACATAAGCCATTTGGTTGAATCCGGTCAACTTGTGTTTCAAGGCAATCCGAATACGGGGAGGCTGGTTTTTATCAATGAATGGGTACAAGATCTAAAGTTAATCGCCCCACTGCGCTCTTAGAATCGAGACCCGTAATTGCGTAGACTTAGTCGCATTGGGTGGCAACCACACAGCTCAAGTCAAACCATCCAATGCCGAATCGCCACATCCCTTCGAACCCGCCACCTCTAAATCAATCCATCGGGCAGCTAAATCGCCCGCTTGCGATCGTTGGAATGTCGTGTCGATTGCCTGGAGCCGATGGGTTAGACGAATTCTGGCGGTTGCTGCAGTCGGGTGCATCGGCCATCGAACGTATGCCTGATTCAAAACTTGATCGGCATATGTATTTCGACCCAATCAAAGGGCGTCGCGGCAAGACTTATTCCGATATTGGCGGCTGCATCTCGGAGCGAGAACTGGACTGGTCCATCCTGCCACTTGACCGCAGTGAGGCGAGTAAGTGGGATCCATGCCACCTCATTCTTTGCGAAGCTGCGGCAGCGGCATGCTGTGATGCAGGATGGGATCCCCACAATCTGCCTTTGCGACGAGGGGCGGTGTTCGTTGGTCATAGTGGTGGTTCAACTCTCGGTGGCGAAATCGCTTATCGGAGTCTAGTGACAGAATACATTGAATTGCTTTCGACCATCCCTGGGATAGTTAATTCTGTCGATGATTTGAATGAATTGAAATCAGCTTTATTGCGAAGACTGCAAGCTGGTCGACCAGAGCGCGCAGAAAATGGCCAACCGTTGCTCGATGCAGGTTTCGCCTCAGCCCTGATCAGTCGTGCACTGGGACTTACAGGTGCTCACATGTCGATCGATGCTGCTTGCGCATCCAGCTTGGTAGCTCTTGCACTAGGCGCGGCTTCATTACAAACAGGTCAATCCGACTTTGCAATTGTCGGCGGCGCCTCGTTCAACAAGTCCGACAGCATGATCCTTTTCTCCAATGCGCAGTCATGCAGCGCCAGCGGTTCTCGGCCATTCGACGAAGCCGCCGATGGCTTGATTAGCTCCGAAGGATACGTCGCACTTGTACTCAAGACACTCGAGCGAGCTGTTGCAGACGGTGATCGGGTGCACGCGGTTGTTCGCGGGATTGGAATCTCAAGCGATGGACGTGGCAAGTCGCTTTGGGCACCGCGTAAAGAAGGCCAGTACACTGCGATTCGCAGAGCCTATTCAAGCGAAGTAACGCCTGATTCAATCTCGATGATTGAAGCCCACGCGACGAGTACCCAAGTCGGCGACGCGACCGAGATGGAAGCTCTGTCGCAGTTCTTCTCGGAGCATTGCAAACCTGGTCAACGCATTCCTGTTGGAAGTGTCAAGTCGAATATCGGTCACACACTTGAAACTGCAGGACTGGCTGGAGTTGTAAAGTCGGTATTGTCCATTCAGCATGCAACCATTCCGCCATCGGTGAATGTCAAGAACCTGAATCGTTCGATCAAGTGGAATGAAATTCCGCTCTACGTTGCAACTCAATGTGCCCCATGGCCGACCCTCGAAGCAAATGTTCCTCGACGGGCTGCGATCAATGCATTTGGAATCGGTGGACTCAACGTTCATGTTGTAGTCGAGCAATTCTTGCCCACTGAAACTCAAGTCAAAATGAGCTCGCGCCCAAGCCAGGTAGCCGCTATACAAAGTGAACCGATCGCGGTGATTGGTCGGGGACTGGTCATTCCAGGTGCAAGTAATGTCGAGCAGTTCCGAAGCCTTTTGAACTCAGGTGTCAGTCAGATAGGCAGATCTCCAGCCGATCGTTTGGGTTGCAATGCGAGTCGTGCTGACGCAGTGCGAGGCGGCTTTGTGCGTGGCTTTGAATACGACTGGCGCAAACATAAGGTTCCACCCAAACAGATCACACAAGCTAACCCGCTTCAGTTCATGTTGCTCGAAGCGGCTGAGCAGGCGCTTCGCGAGTCGCGATGCCTTGAACGGGACTTTGATCGACAAAATACCGCTGTTGTGGTCGGCAGTGTTTTTGGTGGCGATTTTGGAAATGCACTCTTCTCAGGTTTGCGTCTTCCGGAATTCAAGCATCACTTCCAGCAGTTGTTAGTTGAACGTGGCGTAGCAACTGGAACGGCACAGTCCCTTTCCGAGGATTTTGAGACCAGCTTTTTGAAAGCATGTCCTGCTCTACTCGATGAAACGGGTTCGTTCACGAGCAGTACGCTAGCGTCGCGATTGTCAAAGACCTTCGACCTCATGGGGGGGGCAATGGCGATCGACAGCGGCGACGTATCAAGCTTTGCTGCATTGCAAGCGGCGAGTCAATTGCTTGTTACTCGAACAGTCAATCAAGTACTGTGCGCAGCGGCTCATCGTGCACTGGACGTTGCGGCTATTGATGCATTAACAAGAATGGGCCGGTTGCGCGATTCTCGCCAACTTGATACCCCTGGTGAAGGCTATTTTGTAGGCGAAGGAGTTGCCGTAGTCATGCTCAAACGACTGAGTGATGCTCAGCGCGATGGCGATAAGGTTCTCGCGGTCATCGATGGTATTGCACCTGGCTTCGACGCGAATTCACTTCGTCGATCTTTAGGTCTTGCCAGCGAGCGATTGTCCGATAGTTGCGGACCGATCAAGCGACTTGTTGGTGGAGTAGGTATTAGTGCGATTGACTCACAGGTGGAACAAGCCGTTGCGGCCAGTTCATTGCAAGTCGATCAGCGGGATCAGCGGCTCGCACATTCATCGCAGACACTTGCTCCGTCTGCAAACATTCCATTAACTGGACATTTGCAAGCCGCACAAGGCTTGACTGATTTAATCGCGGTTACTCTCAATGAATCGCTCCAAGACGACGGGGCCGCTAGTGTACTGGCGAGCCATACGTTCAGCGGGCAAAGCTATGTCGTCGGAGTTCGGCCTCATGTTGTACACACTAACGAATCATTTGTGAAATCTGTGGCGACAACTTCTCCTAAAACTACCAGTCAAAAGAACTTGATCGATTGCCGGATCTGGCGTTTCGGTGCGACGACTTCAATTGATCTGCAAAAGCAGCTTGGCCAGTTGAGCGATTTAAGCATTAGCCAGATTGATGACTCTACGGTTGAGAAGTACACGCGAGAACACACTTGGCGAGCCGCAATTGTCTGCGATAACAACTCTATCGTCGGCAAGCTGAAACTACTGGCGGCTCAGGTCGGTAATGGAACGTCGCGCTCGCCGCTTACCGAGCAAGGGTTATTTTGGAGCAAGCCTGAAGAGCGAACCGAACGGGTAGCGTGGTTGTTCCCTGGTCAAGGATCGCAGTATCACGGCATGTTCGATAACTTCGTCGCAACGGAGCCTGCCGCATCGCGCGCACTCGTTTTTGCGAATTCGATCTTGAGCAAGCATGGACACCCGACGTTCGATGAGCTTGCATGGTGCCAGACAGAGTCACTGGGCGAGAATGTTTGGCATACCCAAGCAGCAATGCTGGTCGCGGATTGGGTGATGCTTGAGTGTCTTCGCGAACGTGGCCATCAACCAACTTTGGTTAGCGGCCACAGCTACGGTGAATTCGCTGCGTTGCTGGCCGCTGGTTGTTGGGACTTTGAGAACGCGTTGCTCGCAACTTGGCACCGCTGCCAATCGATTGTGAAGAATGTGCCTACTGGTTGCAGCATGCTGAGCATCCATGCCAGCCGCGAGAAGGTAGCTCAACTAATTCACGAAGAGAATCTGCCGCTGTACGTTTCACATGTCAACGCGCCTGAACAGATTGTTGTCGGTGGTAAGCAAGCGGCCATTGCGCACTTATCAGAACTGCTTGATGACGAAGGCATTGGCACTCGAATCCTTGCCGTACCAACGGCTTTTCACACACCCGCTCTTCAGCCCGCGCAGGCCGCTTTTCGTAGCGGACTAGCGAAAATTGATATTCAACCACCGCGATTGCCGTTGCTTAGCAGCATCACGGTTCGATACGAAGCCGACCCTGATCAGATCGTCGATAACTTGGTCGAGCAACTCATTCATCCGGTAGATTTCGTTGCCCTATGTCATCGACTGAAGCAGGACAAAATTGGTTTGATTTTGGAAGTAGGCCCGCAGCAAGTACTCTCGCGTTTAGTCCGTCAGAATTTGGGGGATTCTGTACAAGTTGTTTCTACCGATCACACTAAGCGTGGCGCTCAGTATCAGTTGCTATGTGCAGAAGCCAACATTGAATTATTCTGTACGAGCGCTCCCGCACAGCGACGTGCCTCAGGGCAAACTTCCAGTACGCTGTCTGCTTCACCGCGAAATGCCGTTGCACCCGTTCACTTCGATGCAACCCAAGCTCGACGCGACCGCATGCGGAATCTCGGACGCTCGCAATCCAGATCTGCCAGCCCATATGCATCTACTGATTTTCAAGAAGCGCAAACTGTCCAGGCTGTTGCATCGATCCCTCAGACCCGCGTAGAACCATTGCCCGCGATTGAGTATCAATCAGTCGAGGCGCCGCGACAACCTGCGAAGCAAGTGCTGCTTGCAGAAGCTGCCCACGCTGTTCCGATTAAGAATGCAACCGAACGCATTGCCGCCTTCCTGATCGACTTTGTAGTTGAACAGACTGGATATCCGGCTGAGATCATTGAACTCGACTGGGATATCGAAGCGGATCTTGGAATCGACAGTATTAAGAAGGCGCAGTTGTTTGGCGAGTTGCGAGAGTTCTTTGACTTCGAATCGTTGACTGATTTTTCGTTGGATCACTACAAGACACTTCGTGACATTGCCAAGCTACTTGAACAAACGCCGGGCAAAGGCGAGTGGCTTCAAAATGAAGAAGTGCCGCAAGTCGCACAGCCCGTTGAATCGTCCAGTGTTGTGACTTCAAGTGCATCCCTTTCTTCGGACGGCATGCCAACTCAGGCTGTTCTTAATACAGCCAGCGAAACTCAACAATCGCTTTCACCACAACAACTGCAGCAATTTCTAATTGATTTTGTGGTGGAACAAACCGGCTATCCGGCTGAAATTGTCGAACTGGATGCCGATCTCGAGGCGGACCTTGGAATCGACAGCATCAAGAAAGCTCAGTTGTTTGGTGAGCTGCGTGAATTGTTCAGTTTCAACGGTCAAAGCAATTCGCCGCAGAGCGATACGAATGGTTCCGGTGGCCGGCAGTCCCTAGCGGACTACAGAACACTGCGCGATGTGATGAATGCACTGTTGCAGGGTCAGACTGCCACCGCCGCTTCGAACGCTGTCACGCCAGTAAATCAAATAGCAGTAAATCAAAGATCAGTTGTAGAGCCAACGCAAGAAGCTGCGAAAGATTCGAGTAGTCTTGATCGCTCGACCGCGGGCACCGTAGCTCTTCCCCCAAAGCAACCTTCAATTCAAAGCGATTCCATCTCAATCAGTGGCGAGTGGCCCATTGTAGTTATCACCCAAGGCTCATATGCCAGTCCGACTTCGAGCGATGTTGAATTAAACACTAACTCGACTTACCGAGCAGCGCTCACCAGCAATCTTCGTGCGATGGTGGGCCGAAAGGTCACACCGCAGACAACTCATGCAAAGCAGAACGGCAACGTTTCGCACGGCGCGAGCGTACCCCAATCGGCTGCAACACTTTGTATGGCTGAGAAGATTGCAGAGACTTCCGATACTTTGCAACAGAGTATTTTGGCTTTAGATAAAGTACTTTCATCAACAAGTGTTTGGCGCAATTCAGAAGACGGCTCTATCGCGACGCTTAGTTTTCCAGTATGGCTGAAAGATGGTGGTGGCGAAGGTGTTGGAATTGTAGTCCGGTGGTCAGGAAACGTTAGTACGATTCAAGTGATGCCTGCCGGATGCTTGCAACCAGCCGCAGCGGTACACGACCTGACACTGTTGGCGGTCGGAAGCGTAGTGGACGTATCGCAACCAAACGCTGCCGCTGCCCAGGCCATGCTATCGCGATGGATTTGCGATGAACTAGGAAACAGTTTTGAAAATGCCTTGAAAACCGCGAGACTTATTCGAGTTGCAAGCGACTGGTGGTTGAAACTAGTGGACGCAAAATCGGGTCAACAGGCATTTGTCGAATCGCGCGACGGAGTGCTGGTGATTGAACGAAGTATTACGTTGTCGAAGCTTCGAAATGGCAACTTGAACGAGCATGAATTTGCCCTGCAGTTCGACGAAACAAGTCGATGCTTCCAGTTGTCACTGCCACACGCTAGTTTGCATCTTCCCAAAGGTGTACTGCGACTTGATCGCCAATGGCTTGATAGTCTGCGCGCTGAGAGTGCCGTAGATCCGAGTCCGAAAGAAGGCGAAGAAGTGGTCGCAGGCGAAGCACAATCGACGGTAGCCTCACGCTACATATTGAGAATGGCGCCGGCAACACAAAGAAATGCACCTGACCGGCGTCCAGCTTGGGGTGGCGCGACACTGATCATTGGCGACAACCCGGTTGCGCGTCAACTGGAAGCTCGAATACGAACGGCTGGGTTCGAAGTGGTGAGATTGGCAGCTCATGAGGATCCCACTTGGCTTGCCCAAAAACTGGACGAATTGTGGACGAAGCAGCCTATTGCTCATCTGTTCCTGACGACGCCATGCGACGGCGATGCGCAGATTACACTTGATGAAGTTCAATGGAGAAGTCGTCGCAATAAAGGCATCATGGGCAACTACTGGCTTTGCCAGCGATGGTTGAATCGAATCATCGAGTCGAAAATGGCCGATGATGCGAGTATCGTTGCGGTAACTTCTCAAGGCGGTGACTTCGGCATCAGCGGCAACATCCACTCAGCCGAAGGCGGTGCTCTGGCGGGCTTGCTGAAGTCCATTTTGGTCGAGTCGTGGATGCAGGGCATTCGAACTCTGCCGATCAAAATCATGGATACGCACGTTGACCAATCACCTGCCGAAGTCGTTGAAAATCTTTGGCGTGAATTGAGCATTCCATCCTACGATACAGAAGTGTCTTACCAACGCGGAATCCGGCATGTGATGCGTGCGGTTCGCAAACCAATGACTAGGCGCAAGAAAGCGATTCCGCAAGGTGGAACTTGGGTTTGCACAGGCGGAGCTCGCGGCATCACGGCCTATGTAGCCGAGCAGCTTGCAACTCGTTATCAATTGAAGCTGCACCTGCTGGGGAAAACGGAACAACAAGAGATCGATCCAAGTTGGAGAGGGCTAAACGACGATGGACTTCGTCAGTTGCGGGCTGAGATCATGACGGCGGCGCGCAGTGCTGGCAAAAATCCTGTTCAAACTTGGCAAGACACTGAGAAAGTGCTTGAGATCGATGCGACGCTGCTTCGCTTCAAGTCTCTAGGTATCGAAGCCTACTATCATTCGTGCGATGTTGCGGATCGTGCGTCAGTGCAAAGAGTGCTCGAAAAGGTGCGGAAAATCTCTGGTCCGATTCAGGGTGTTTTGCATGGTGCCGGGGTAGGTAAAGACGCACGCTTTGATCGCAAGCTACCTGAGAAAGTTAATCAGTGTATTGCGGCTAAAGTTGATGGTGCTCTGGCCCTTATGTCAGCCACCGAACATGATCCGCTTGAGTACTTTGTCGGTTTTGGTTCCATCTCTGGTCGTTTTGGCGCGAATGGACACACGGACTATTCTCTGGCCAACGAGATGTTAATCAAACAGATCGATTGGCTGAAGCATCGACGTCCAACGGTGAAAGCGGTTGGTTTCCATTGGCATGCATGGGGCGATGTGGGTATGGCAACCAAGCCTGAAACCCGTTTAGCACTCGAGATGATCGATATGCATTTCATGCCGGCTGCTGAAGGGATGCAGCACCTGATTGCAGAGCTTGAGGGCGATTCTAATGAGAGCGAAGTGTTGATAACGGATGACCGCTACTACCGCATGTATTATCCTGGCGACTCGTTAGATACAACTGCAGGTCGAACTGGAACGAATGATATCCGAACGCCTTTGCTGAATGCCGAATGCGTTACTGGAAACGATTCGACACGAGTGTTTGTTGCTGAGGTCGATCCTGGCAAAGATCCATTTTTGGTTGAACATACATTAGATAGGTCGCCACTGTTGCCGTTTGTCGTGGCGGCGGAAATGATGCTTGAAGGTGCCGCGGCGCATTTATCCACGAACGCACCCATTGTCTTGCACGACCTCGAAGCGGTGCGAGCGTTGCGTTTCTTCAGTTCGACACCACGCCAGTTGCGAGTCGAATCGAGCTTGGTTTCCAATGGGACCGTAAGTTGTAAGTTACAGAGCGATTTCTACTCTCGTGACGGTCGCCTGATTGAAACCAATCGAGTCAACTTTAAGACAACTGCGACTGTTAGCGGTCAAGAAAAAAAGGCGGGTGTCACAGTGGACTTGCCCTCCACGGTGAATTGGCTCCCAGTAACTTACCCAACTGCGGATGCACAGTTTCATGTCGGATGGCCGCTACAGCGATTGCGCAAAGTTGCTTTGCATGAAAACGGTCTCGTTGGGAAAATTGCTGCCCCAGCTCTAATCGAGTTGGCGGGTACCAAACGCGATCTCGTGGGCTGGCGCATCCCAAGTGCAGCCATGGATGCTTGTTTATTCGCGACAGGAATATTGGCTTGGCAACGAGTCGCCGCAGGTACAGCCCTACCAGTAAGAATTAGCCGGTTAGAAGTCGGTCGACTCCCAAGTCCTGGAGAAGCCTGTCAAGTTCACGTCCAACTGTTGTCTCATAGTCCAGGGCGAGCGAGTTTTGATTTCACGCTGTACGGTGTTGATGGTGAAACGATCCTAAACGCCAAAGATTATGAAGTCGCATGGTTGTCGCGTGAGATAGATGAACAAACCAAAACGAAAGCGTCTTCTGTCCCTAATTAGTAATGTCGCCTTTTGCTCCGCAAAAGTAGCGTCGGTTCTGATATTGGCATCGAAAGCTGCTTTTTGTGTTGTCGTATTAGTTGAACCTATTTAACATCGAGATTTGATCTGTAAAGTCGAGTGCTATATAACGCTAACGAGTGCGCATGTTTCATGTTTGTCAGCCAATCACGTTTGCCACATCTTCTTTCGCCTAGTGCCTACTGGTGCGAGAAGGCTTATGAGGAAGAACGTGATTTGCTGCGAAAATCGTGGCACGTCGTATCTACAAAAGCCGAATTGGCGAAACCTGGCGACTTTATCACGAGAGATATTCTCGGTATACCAATTCAACTTCGCAACTTTGACGGACAGATCCATGCGCTGTCGAATGTATGTGCCCATCGCCACGCATTGATTTGTTCTGATGCGATCGGCAACTCTCCGGCCATGAAATGTCAGTATCACGGCTGGGAATACAAGGAGGATGGAAGCACGGGCCGGATACCACAGCCAAAGAATTTTGTTCCTTTTGATTCACCTCGACCTTGCTTGCCGCGTTACTCGGTTGCAACTACTGGACAGCTTGTCTTCGTCAACTTGTTACCCAATGCGAACTCACTGAGTGATTTTTTGGGCGAAGAATTCTACTTACAGCTTGAGCAACATTTCGGAGCGGAGTGGACTTTGTCGATGAAATGGTGGCCGGAGTATTCTGTCAACTGGAAGATCCCAGTCGAAAACTCCTTGGAGGCCTACCATGTGCCGTCTGTGCACCCAAAGACCTTTGTCGAAGATCCGGGCGATGATCGTTCGGAGCACGTTTTGCTTGACCACCGGACCGCATTTGGAACATCACTGCCATTCAGTCCGCATAGCCGGATTCATGCCTTGTTTCAGCGACTGGAAGGCCGATTCATGAAATCGCTTGGCCACCAGTCGACGAATTCCTATTGGCAACATCATGTTTTTCCGAATCTCTTGTTTTCGTTTACGGATGCAATCAGCTTGGCGAACTGCATCTTGCCCACGGGACCAACGACATGTAGTGCTACCGTATTCCAATTCGGACGTTTGCCGCGACGTAACGGATTGTTGAAAAGAATGTGGGCCAAACAATGGGCTTGGATGACCGCTGGGATAACTAAAAAGATCCTGGTTGAAGATTTGGCGATCTTTGACTCAATCCAAGCGGGTCTGCGAGCAAGTAACCAGGCTGGACTACTTGGACGCTGCGAAGAACGCATTCACCGTTTCCAAAGATACTTGCTGTCACAATACATGCGAACAACTGAGTAAAATATGCTGGATCTGAAGAATCGTGTAGCGATCGTCACTGGCGGGTCACGCGGAATCGGCCGCGCGACGGCTTTGCGTTTGGCTCAAGCCGGTGCCGACGTGGTCATCAACTATGTGACAAGCCAGTCTGACGCACGCGACGTCGCAGGACAAATCACCGCACTTGGTCGTCGAGCAGCAACGGTGAAAGCCGATGTAAGTGAACCTGAGGACATCCAATCGTTGGCTGAGTTCGTTGGCAAAGAGTTTGGTAAGATTGATATCGTGGTGAGCAATGCTGCGTCCGGCGGTTTTAGGAATGTGATGGATGCAACTCCAAAACACTTTGAGTCGGCGATGAAGACCAATGTGCAGGCACTTATGTTGCTGGCGCAGGCTTGCGTTCCATGGATGACGGATGAATCCCATCGCCGCAAAATTATTGCTCTTTCGAGTCATGGATCGCATCTGGCATTGCCCGCATATGGTTTGATCGGTGCCTCGAAAGCGGCCATTGAGAGCTTGTCGCGTCACTTGGCGTTGGAACTCGGAAATCGAGGAATTAATGTCAACGTTGTTTTGGCTGGTTTGGTCGAGACGGATTCAACGCGGTCTTTTCCTGGTGCAGAGATCGCCTTTGAGACTGTCGAAGCAAAGCGACTGGTTAATCGGCTCGCGTTGTCACCCGAGGAAGTTGCGAATGTGGTTCTGTTTCTGGCAAGCTCGCTGAGCGACTTGATCCAAGGTCAAACTTTGATCGTGGATGGAGGGGAGACACTCCGTGGCTGAGGACTTGAAAGAGAAACCGATTGGTGAGACTCCGGAGAGCATTTTTCCGCTTCCACTGACTCCCATCGAAAAATTTTTCTTTTGGGACGATCGTCCAGAGCAGCCAATCACATTTTTCATTGAGATGCAATTTGAGCCGTATGTTGATGTCGCCGTACTTAAGGATTGTATTGTGAAGGTGGTCGACCGAAACCCAATACTGGGCGCGACCGTTGTAGGGAACGATGCGGATCTTTGTTGGACGTTGAGCGACAAGCCATTTGTGTTGTGGGACTTTGCCAAGACACCGCCGATTGTCGATGGCTTAGTGCGGCCGATTAATCTACGAACGGAAGTTGGATGTCGGTTTTGGTGTCGATCAACAATAGACTCTTGCTGCCTGCTGGTGCAAATCCATCACGCAGTGTGCGATGCGCTTGCGTTTCGGGGAGTGATGATCGACATTCTGCATTTGTATAAACTAGCCACAGGCAGCGAAGAGCAAAAGTTGCAGAATCGCGGCTTGCTTTTTGAACGCTTTAAATATGACGCGCTGCGGGAACGCTATAAATTTGAACATCTCGGTCGGCCAAGTCGCGAGTTAACGACTTGGCAACGCATTAAAAATGCTTGGTACTTCCACTTTCAACCTCCGGTGCCGCTGGCGAAAGTACGGTCCCGTGATCTAAATCGGACAGAGCGAGCCCAAGACGCGAGCCCGCTTTGTACATTAGTACTGGAGCGAGAACTAAGCCAGCGAATTCTCAACGCTTGCCAACTCAAAGAGTACGGGATCAACGTGTTGGCAGTCGCGTTGCTGTTCCGAGTGTGTTACCAGTGGAATCGCCTACAGGGTGATAAGCGACGCAACTCGCGATTGCGCATTTTAATGCCAGTCGATTTGCGAGGGCGAGCCGATTTGAATTTGCCGGCGACCAATCGCCTGGCACTCAGCTTTCTGGGTCGCAAGTATTCGCAGTGCGACGATCTGAGTGAACTGATTCGGAGTGTGCTCGCCGAACTCAAAGATGCAAAAGAAACTCATCTCTATCTCGACTTACTTCATGGAATCGAAGCGGGCTGCAAATGGCCGGTGTTAATGAAGTGGATTCTCAATCATAGTAATTCCATGGCCACGGCAGCAATTACCTACACCGGGGACATTTCGAGAGGAATGGACAAACAGTTTCCGGAAGTGAATGAGCTGCGGATCGTGGGTAGTGCAGCTCTGTTTCAGGTAGTCGGTGCTCCTCCGGCTCGCCGCAACACCAATATTGCGCTGTCAATCTGCATCAACTGGGGCAGGATCTGCATTTCCGCCATGTGGGATCGAACCGTTTTCACTGAGCAGGACTGCCGTGAGTTTCTCGAACTTTACAGATCCGGTTGGCAACAATGGTGTGAGGCTGAAGAATCTGCCGTCGGCGTGTATGCTGAGCCCGAATCCGTTTAGCTTGAATCGAAGCGATAACTATGAAAATCAGTACCATACCGCAACTCTATCGCAACCTGCGAAGATGGCAAGAGATCATTGTCATCCTGCGGCGATACGGACTCGCGGATTGGTTGAGCCAACTACGAGTTGATTTCATTCGCGACTGGATCAAGGACGAGCAGGGAGTACCGCTGGCGAGTTACTCCCGTTCAACTCGCATTCGAATGGCGCTGACGGATTTGGGTCCAACGTTCATTAAGCTTGGTCAAGTGCTGAGCCTAAGGCCGGACTTAATCGGCAACGAGCTAGCGGAGGAATTAACACAGTTGCAATCCGAAGTTCCAGCCGATTCACCGCAACAAGTACGAGCCTTAGTTGAGAAGAGCTTGGGCCGGCCCATCAGTGAAGCCTACGCTGAGTTTGATGATGTCGCTATCGCTTCAGCCTCGATCGGCCAAGTGCATCGCGCCACACTGCATGACGGCACATCGGTTGTTGTCAAAGTTCAACATGCCGGGATCGAAGCTAAAGTAAATGAAGATATGGAAGTGATGGCGGGCCTTGCGGTACTCGCCGATCGAATACCGGAGCTCGCTGCCTGGAAACCCCAGGTGTTGGTTGAACAGTTGTCGAGGTCGCTCAAGAGGGAGTTGAATTTTAGTCGTGAGCTGCAAAATCTACAGAACTTCAGCCGCGCACTGGTCACTTTCAAAGGAGTTCGGATCCCTCGCTCTTTTCCAGAACTTAGCACATCGCGCGTCCTGACGATGGAGTACATCGAAGGGGTGGCGGTCAATAAACTGACCAATGAAATAGCAAGCAACGAACAGCGCCAAGCGATTGCGCGGCTGGCAGCTGAAGTTTACGTTGAGATGATCTTCACGCTTGGGGCTTATCATGCTGATCCTCATCCCGGTAATATTCTTATCCTGAACGGGACTGAACTGGGGCTGCTTGATTTCGGAATGGTTGGGCGGATCGATGACCGGTTGCGTGAATCGATTGAAGAAATGTTGCTAGCGGTATTGTCGCGTGACGTATCCATGTTGGCGACATTGATCAAACGCGTTGGACGTACCCCGCCACGCTTGGATGATAGCCTACTTGCGATTGACGTCGCCGATATGGTCGCGAACTACGGATCACAATCTCTTCAAAATTTTGATCTCGCCGGTGCTTTGAATGACATGACGGATATCATGCACAGGCATCAGATTTCATTGCCGCCGCAGACTTCGTTGCTGATCAAGATGCTCGTAACACTCGAAGGGACCTTGCATCAGCTTGCTCCGAAGTTCAGCTTGATCGAAGTGATGCAGCCTTTCTTCCGGCGGATGTGGATTCGCAGGCTGTCACCAAAGCGGCAAGCCAAGCGAATTCGCCGAGTATATTTCGAACTGGAGTCATTACTAGAGACTTTGCCTGGCCAAATCAGTTCGGTCATGCAATTGATTCAAGAAGGGCGATTAGATGTTCACTTGGCGCACAAGGGGTTGAACCCGTCGGTCAATCGATTGGTGCTTGGTATCTTGATTAGTTCAGTGTTCTTGGGATCGTCGATGCTGTTGGCGTTTAAAGTACCACCGCTGTTGTTTATGGAACCGGTGTGGTTTGGGGTGGAGCGATTGAGTCTATTTGGGTTGCTCGGTTACGCGCTGAGTATGATGGTGGGTTTGCGTTTGGTGATGGCGATCAATCGTTCAGGGCATTTGGACCAACGCGATAGCGATTGATTGAAAAAGCCCGCTGTTTGACAGCGGGCTGGGGTGCAAAGTTAGGTGGCAAAGTCGGGTTTTTGCGATGTGAAGAATGGGAAGCATGGGGGTTATGCCCAGCCGAGACCTTTACTTCACTTCTAACAATTCGACTTCGAAGATTAGGGCTTCGTTTGGACCGATGTCTCCGCCCGCGCCGCGTTCGCCGTAAGCGATATTCGGTGGAATGAACAGACGCCACTTGTCGCCGACTTTCATTCGTTGTAGGGCTTCTGTCCAACCTGGGATGACTTGCCCGACACCGAACGAGGCTGGTTCGCCGCGCTTGATGGAGCTGTCGAAGACGGTACCGCTAATGAGCTTACCTTCGTAGTGAACGGACACTTCATTATCAAGTTTCGGTGTAGCACCAGTTCCTGATTTGATCACTTCATACTGTAGACCACTGGCAGTGGTCTGCACGCCTTGCTTCTTCTTGTTCTCTTCGAGGAACTTGTTTGATTTTGCAAGATTCTCTTTACCTGCGGCTGCAGCCTTGGCTTGAAGCTTTTGCTGGAGCGCCTTCATGGCTGTTTGGATTTCAGGTCCAGCAACTCCAGGTTCTTTACCGGCGAGCGCGTCCATAATTCCTGTGATCAGGTCGGCCTGCGTAATGAACTCGGCGCTGAGGCCTTGTTGCTTCATGTCGCTGCCAATGCCAAAACCGATACCGTAGCTGGCTGGGTCGCCGACTTTCTTTGCTGTTTGTGTATTCAATGGAACAACTTCTTGGGCGAAACAAGTGATGGTGGAGCACAGCAGGATGGCTGTTGTTGCGAACACTCGCATTTGAGAACTCTTTCGTAGATTGAATAGTGAAGTAAGGCAGGACAAAAAAGTTTGTTTTGCGTGGTCTGGGAAGGAAGACCTGTCCGACCGTTTTCGTTAATTGTTCTGGCGGGCGAGTTTGGTGCAAGTTGAAATTTGGTTGTTCGCGGGCAAATCAGCGGATATTTTCGTCAAAAAAGGGGAATATACGTTACAAAATGGGCCTGCGCGGCGATTTTTGCGGTCTCGAATGGATTTAAGGGACACTCCTTGTTTTTGTGGCGTCGCTCGCGGGTGCTCGTGATTCGCTCTGGCCGGGTGCGACTATGCCGCTGAAGGCTACCGACTTAATCGCTTTTAGTTGGATAGCGAACGGGCTTTGCGTGCAATAAGGACGAGCCCGTGCAAGACCAAGTGAGGCACAACTTCGATCGGCTGAGGCAAGTGTTGCGCGAGTCGCATGCCGTCACCGCCGCTAAGGACAATGAGTGTTGAAGGGCCATGTGATTGGCGGTATCGCTGGACAAGGTGTTGAGCGCCTCCGACAAGTGCGCTGGCAGTGCCGCATCGCATCGCTTGTTCGGTGTTGCGGCCTGGTAAGGGAGGTAGATCTGTCAATTCTTCTGCATCAATTGTCGGCAACATATCTGCCGCTTGACCGAGAAGTCTCAACATCATGGGCACGCCGGGCAGTATCGCGCCACCTCCAAACACATTCGGATCGCGTACCAAGTCGACTGTCATCGCCGAACCGACTTGCATGACGATCAGCGGGCGTTGTGGAAATTGACTCGCGGCAGCTGATGCGGCCAGCAAACGGTCAACTCCTACGCGATGCGGTTCGAGTACATCTAATTGCAATTCAATGTCGTGACGACCAATAACTCGCCAGTCCTCATTCGCTGCATATTGCGTGATACGTTGCTGGACATGTTCCTGTAGCAAACTGAGCGCATCGCGGCGAACGCTGCTGACTAGCCAAACGGTACGCGCAATTTTGGTAGAGGCATTCGTGCCGTTGACAAATTCTTCGACAACGGCCAGCCAAGCGGGCGAATCGGGAGCATAACGTGGCTCGGCGGAATGCGCCTTCGTTTCGGTATTCCCATGGCTCCAAGTAATCCGCCGAGTCTTTTCGACTTTGGATTCAGCGATGTTGAGTTCAGCGATACGTAGGCCGCTATTGCCAATATCGACCCCTAAAAACCGAATCGCTTTTTCCATCGTGGTACCTCTTTTGTCACCACATCCCGTGGCTTGTTTGTAAAGTAGTCGTAAGCGACTTTGTTGTTCTTAGCCATTTCGCCGTAGCTTGAATAGATGACTCCATCCTCGGCACCGGCAAAAATAGGCAGTTGCGTTTTAAGATCGTAGAAGCGAGCCCAGTAAACTTCAGTTGATTGATCGTCGTGAACGTAGTCGGTCTTACCGGCTTCGTTTTTGGTCTTTCGAAGGTCTTTAATTTGATGCTCGGCAAGCCAATCAACAGCAGCGTGAATTGCCTTCCGCGCTTCCGGCGAATCATCGGCTTCTCGCATCAGAAATTTTACGAATTCGGCACCTTCGCCTCCGCTGATCGACGGCGGTTCTTTAGCGCGTGCACCCGTCGGTTTCAAATCGATCGGATCATGTTGAGCACACCAGAGAGTTAAACGACCTTCCACGATAATTTGGCATCGGAACAAGCAGTCCAGTCCACGTTGGACGGCAGTGGCAGCGCGTTGTCGCAGGCTGGTATCGGTAAATGTGTAGGGTGCATCGCCTTTAGAGACTGCCACCAAGACTTGCAGTGCATGGACCATCCCGTTGTCATTGAGTGTGATGGCTTCATGATAGCCCGGTTCGAGCGGATAGACTTGCGGCCATCCACCGCTTGGGTATTGAGCCATAAGCAGCCATTCAATTCCGCGTAGAGCAGCGTCACGACATGCCATATCATTAGTCGCCGAATAGTGAGCGGCTAGGAACCGAATCTGCTCCGTGGTAGCGCGGTTGTCGAGCGTCCCACAATAGTGCCAACTTGGCGTCTTTTGACTCGTCCAGTGCACTCCTGGCTTTCTTGGACCTTGTGAATAGTTGACCGCTTTAGACCACCCGCCAGCCGGAGTCTGATACGAACGCACAGATATAGCTAAGGTGCTTGCCTCGTCGCTGGCAAACCACGGATCATTGGCTTTTCTGCCAGAAACATCAAACATCACTGAGCTATTAGGGGCCGGCGTGCTAGTCGCAATTTTTGCACTAGCAAGTTCCTGTGCCAATTCGACTCGCTCAGCAAGAGCAAGCTCTCGCGAGCGTTTCAAATACGCTTCCCATTCACCACGCTCTTGTGCAGCCATTTGCGCAACACGCTCCGCCCTAACAAGCTTCAATTCCGGCAATCGCTCCTGCGCACTGCAATGCAAACTACAAAACAACCAAAAGACACTGAAAATGCTACTGACTCCTAATCGCATTATTAAACTCCCCAATCTTCTAGCCTCTAATTTCTAGCTTCTAGCCGCTACTCTAATAAATCATCAGCCGGAGGAGGAACCCGTCCCCCTTTATAAAACTTTGTTATATCAATTCCCCCGCGTTGTTCTTCTTCGAACAGTTTTATACGCGATTCGAGTCGCTCCATGCGTCGCAACAGTTGTGGCACAAGCGTGGGCAGCGGATCGAAGGCTTCCAGTTTTGGGACTGCTGGATAACCGAGGTGACGTTGCATGGCGGCAAAGAGAAACAGCGGATCTTTGCGACGATTGGCTTGCGCAATCTTACCTTCGGCGATACCAAAAAGCACCGGCGCTTCGGCTTCAAGTTGTCCTTGAGCGATGCGACGATCCAGGTACAGCTGGCTGCGAACATAGATCAAGTCAGCGGTGTCGATAATGCCTAACTGACGACGCACAATCAGTATCCATTCTTTCCACTGGGGACCGTAGACGGGATCGTCTGACATTGCCTTGAGGCCACGATCGTAATTTAATCGATTGCGACAGAGCGCTTCGAACTGGAAAAAGAATAATCCCTGGGGCGAGCAGGATTTACTGCGATAGTCCGCTTCGGCTTGAAGGATACGCAGTCCAGTTCGGTAGTCGAAACGTCCTTTGTCAGATTCTGCTTCGGTGACCAAGAACGTTTGGAACGGGACGAAGTAATGTTTCAGCAGCGCCATACCGCCGCCCATCTGCCCGTGATGTTTGAGTTCGGCGAGCAATAAGTCGATGGCCATCGGCAGCTTGGTAGAGGCTAGCACTTCATGTTTTGTCTGTTCGAGCAATTCCTGGAGTGGCAGGTTTTGACCGATGCGCTCGATGAGCACGCGGAAGAAATACGCTTGCTCGATATACTCTTCGATGGGCAGCATCAATGGTCCCGGGCTAGATGTTTGTTCAGGAATTCAATGGCTTTGCGTCGTGCAGTGCTATCAAGAAAAGTTGTCAGATGACCTTTATCTTCGATCGTAACATATTCTGTTTCGACGCCATAGTTCTTAAGTGCATCATACATCCGTCGGCTGGTGGCCGGCGCGACAATTAAATCACTTGAACCATGAAAGAACATCGTTGGCGGGCATTTTTCATTTGCGAAATTGAGTGGCGAGACGTCGTGATACAGTTGGGGCAACTCTTTGCGTGAGCCTCCCATGACGAGCGACAGGACGCTGCTTTCTTCCGGTATGATTTGAAAGTCACAAGGCGCGCCTCCGGCGACGACAGCCTTGATCGGTAGTGAATTGGTTGCCGGTTGTGTGGCCAGCATGCAGGCTAGATGTGCGCCAGCGGAGTAACCCCAGACCGCGACACGTTTCGTATCGATCTTGTACTTCTCGGCGACTTTGCCAATCCAATCGAGAGCTGCGCGACAGTCGTCGATTTGCTCAGTGATTTTATGCAGCGGTGCGAGTCGATAGTTGATCGAGATTGCAACGTAACCTTCCTGTGCCAGTTCGCGGGCGTGATCGTGCAAGTGCCACTTGTCCCCGCTGCTCCATGCTCCGCCGTGGATCATTAAAACCACTGGACAAACTTCTTCATTGGCAGGGCGAAAAATATCTGCCATGACCTTTTCACCGTCAACGCGACGGTACACTGCGTCGCGAACGCTTCGGTAAGGGCGTGTCAATGCAGATCGATCCGCTACAGGATCTTGTGCGAGCGCAAAATGCGTCGGCAATGTGTAAACCAACTGGATTGTAAAGACGCATATTGAAATTCGACCGAACATAGAAACGCTTACCTGAAAATTCATATAAATTGTTGGATCTAAGTGCCAGTTCGTACTTTCGTTCTGGCGACATGGGCCAGAACGAGAGCAATTAAAAAGCCAAGAACTCCAGAAATTCCAATAAGAGCAGAACCAACAAGAAGCGTGGCGAAAAATCCCTCCAACTCGCTTGTCAGCTCTGGTAGGCCATCAAAACTGAGTTCTCGGGGCTTCAGTCCTGTCATTCTGCGAGCAAGCGGTAAGCTAATGATGCCAATCACAATTTGCAAAATTGGAAAAAACTGAGTGCAAGCGACGACCACTGAGCCAAGATTTAGTCGCCACGCATACACGGGCAGGTGGTAGCAAAGCCCCCAGCCTAACAATAAGAGTAGAACTGCTCCCGCAAGTATACCGTATTGACCAGCTTGCCGAGTGAGGCTGACACTAAACATTATCGGTACAACCATGTTGAGTCCAAAAACCAGCGGCCATACGAAATACATCAAGAGGCCTGGACTGTTTTTGTGTGAGTTACCTAACTTGGTAAAATTCGTTCCGGGAGGTTGGTATGGATTAACTTCAGTTGTCATTTCCACCCGCCAATCACCTGTTCGTTCTAAACGATGCGTAAATACGACGAAAACCCCGACTAAGCCAAACTCGCCCGATGCTCTATAATAGCCGCGTTGGCAGAATCCAGGCACAGGTTTATAGCGGTTCTCGTCAATCCAAGAGGCACACTAAAGTTTACGAAGGTGCCATTCAAAACAAAACGGCTCACCTGAAAATGACTGAGTAAAAATGACAAAGCAATTCAGTTCGGTCCAAGCAGCGGTGGATGCGATTCGATTGGGAAAAGTTGTAATCGTCGTCGACGCTGAAGATCGCGAGAATGAAGGGGATTTCATTTGCGCAGCCCAGACGGTGACGACTGAGACCATCAATTTCATGTTGCGAGGTCGCGGGCAGCTGTGTGCGCCCATTTTGCCGAGCGCGTCCGAGCGGCTAGAGCTGCGGCCGATCGTACAAGACAATACCGCTCCACTGCAGACAGCATTCATGACACCGGTCGACTACTTTGGTAGTAAGACTGGAATCACTGCGGCTGAAAGAGCCGAAACGATCCGGCGGCTGGCTAGCGATACCAGCATGCCCGGCGATTTTGTTCGGCCTGGACACGTCTATCCTCTGTTGGCGATGGAGGGAGGAGTTCTGCGTCGGGCTGGGCACACAGAAGCAGCCGTCGATTTAGCTCGCATGGCTGGTCTGGCACCGGCAGGGGTTTTGACGGAGATCTTGGACGACAGCGGTGACCGTGCGACTCGCGACGGATTGCTGGAGTTGGCAGAGTTACATGACTTGGAGATCATTTCGATCGAGCAATTGATCGCCCATCGTCGAGTCAACGAGAAGCTGGTCAATCGAGTCGCTCTGGCACATCTGCCAACTCGATACGGTGATTTTCAGATCGCAGTCTATCAGGTTCAATTCGAAGCCCAAGAGCCGATCGCGATCTTCATGGGAGATCTTTCCAAAGTCGATCTGATTGCGCCGTTGGTGCGGATGCATAGCAGCTGCTTTACTGGCGATCTGTTGCAATCGCTCCGATGTGATTGCGGGGACCAGTTGGCGCTGGCCTTACAAATGATTGCATCTGAGGGACGTGGGGCTTTGGTCTACTTGCCGCAAGAAGGCCGAGGTATAGGTCTGGCCCAGAAGGTCCGAGCGTACGCATTGCAGGAACAAGGGCTAGACACAGTCGAAGCCAATCATGCTCTTGGCTTCAAAGCCGACATGCGCGACTACGGCGTCGGCATACAGATTCTCAAAGACCTGGGCCTAACCGATGTTCGCTTGTTGACTAACAATCCTAAAAAGACGGAAGCGTTCAACCTTCGCGGTTTCGATTTGCGTGTTGTCGACCAGGTGCCCATCATTTCGCCTACCAACCCGCACAATGTGGCTTACATGAACACGAAACGCGAAAAGCTTGGTCATCAGCTGCCAACGGAATGAGGAAGCGAAATGACTGCGATGCCAAGCTGGGTACTGGATTTGATACGCTGTCCGATCACACTGGAGAAGCTCGAGATTGCGCCGGCGGATTTAGTTGAGCAGTTGAGGGTATTAGTTCCCGAAGGAAGATTGACCAATAGGATGGGAACGAATGTTACTGAGGATTTCCAGTCCGGGTTACTCAATGAGTCGAAAAGTTGGTTTTATCCGGTCATCGATGACATCCCTACGCTCGTCCCTGACGAAGCAATCGCTTGTGAGTCCTAAAGCAACGCA
Source organism: Planctomycetia bacterium (assembly GCA_031412515.1). Taxonomy (GTDB): domain Bacteria; phylum Planctomycetota; class Planctomycetia; order Pirellulales; family Pirellulaceae; genus Aureliella. Next base: position 32,082 of record JANODD010000378.1, read on the forward strand.
AACGTAGCTGGTTTCGTGAGAAACCGGAGCGCACTGGTGACCTTTCATCTGCCTCCGGTTTCTCACGAAACCAGCTACCTTACGAAATCTCAGCGGAACTAAAATTGAGGAAGTATGTTGAGCAGGTCGAAATGGGCGTTTCAAGTTGTGATGTTCGCGTTCGCTTGCTTGAAAAGTGGTTCCGTTGTCGCGCAAGCACTCGAAGGAAAAGCGTCCGAAGTAAGAGCATCAGCAACCGAAAACCGCTTTGCAAAAGATGAAGTGGACTCGGCGATCGCCGCAGCGACTCGATTTCTTTTGGCTAACCAGCGGGAAGATGGCGCCATCACGGATCGTCAGTACGATACGACCATGAGTGCACTGGCAATCATGGCGCTGGCAAGTACCGGCAATACTCCTGGCACCCCTTCGGAACTTGGAGAGGCGTCAAAGAAAGCGCTCGCCTTTGTTCTTCGAGAAGACCGGCAGGACAAAGATGGATATTACGGAAACAAAGACGGTTCGCGAATGTATGGACACGGTATCGTCACATTGATGTTGACCGAAATGCTTGGTATGGGAGCCGACGCGGAACAAGACCGTCTGATTGAGACTCGAGGGCAACGAGCGATCGATTTGATTTTGAGTGCCCAACAACAAAGTAAACCGAGCCAATATGCTGGTGCGTGGCGTTATACACCGAATTCGAACGACTCGGATTTGTCGGTGAGTGTTTGGCAATTGATGGCGTTGCGCTCTGCCAAGAATGATGGTCTCAAAGTCCCCGCGGCAGCGATCGAGCAAGCGGTTGCGTACCTCGAGCGGTCGTACACTTCGCGAATGGATTCACTTGGCAAGCCGCTTGAAGCGACCGCAGGCTTTAGTTATTTACCGGGCAACAGCAGTCCGACTTTTGCGATGACCGCTGCTGGACTGTTGGCGATGCAAGTCTGTGGACAGTACGAATCGCCGCAAGTCATCGGAGCTTCAGACTGGCTGATTGAACATCCACCGAAATGGGATGACCGTTTCTTTTTCTACGGCGCTTATTACTATGCGCAAGGTATGCATCAACGCGGTGGCAAGCATGCGGAAACGGCGGATGAGCTCGTTCGAAAATTGTTGCTTGAAAAGAGGCAAGCGGACGGTTCGTGGAGTGCACCGAACGGCGAAGAAGCGGGAGCTGGTAAAGTCTACTCGACCGCGATGGCTATTTTGAGTCTATCGGTCAAGTATCATTACTTGCCGATTTATCAGCGATAGAGTAGGGTATGCATTCTGCTGAGATTGTGATGCGGCGGAATTCAATGAGGTAGCTGGTTTCGTGAGAAACTGGATGCAGTAGAGTGGTCACTCGTGCACGACCGGTTTCTCACGAAGCAAGCTAGATGCCAACCAGTGAGCTTCGGAGCATTCATAGGGTCAGCAATCGCAAGCTGGAAGCATACGCCACAGGATTCGAATCGCAAGCTGGAAGCATACGCCACGTTATGGCGTTCCAGTTCCGGATCCGCTGGCGGCTGCTAAGCGTGGTGCAGGAACACTGTTGGCCATGGCGCGGTGGACGGCTGTTTGGTAGACGCCCGATGAGCCCAACGGTTCGCGGTCAGTCAAGTAAATCTGTGGAAGTGGTCCGACGGGAACAACTTCCGAGATCGCCAACTGAGTCGACTCAACACGAGCGGATGTTAACTGTTGATCAGCATCCTGCAATACAAAGACAACTCGACGCGATTGAGGAGCGTTAGTCACGATCCATTTAACGTGCGCCTTGCCAGCATCCGTTAAGCAATTGGTCCTTGGATCGAACATCGCAGAGCTCAGTGTGTTGTGTAATCGCCAGCCATTCGATCGCTGTTGATCAAAGATTGCGGTCACTGAATTAGTGTCTGCCGCAGTGAACGGTGCGGGCCACATTCTATTGCGATAGTAGTCGTAAGTGCACGACGAATCGGATGAGGGTGGGCACTTTTCCGCACTATGTGCAAACGGAAACTGTGCATTCGCAACACTACCGCAAACGCTGGATAAAACTGTCACAACAAACAATAAGCTTCTCATCGCTAGCAATCCTTCGCCCCATCAGAGGAAGAGAGTCCATTCCGTACCTCAAGTTCAAACATCGGGAAAGTCCTCGCCAAAACTAAGAATTGTTGCAGACGTCGGCAAAGTCTGCCTTGTTTGACATGGTGGGTGTCTCGATGGCGTATGCTTCCAGCTTGCGATTGCAAACTGTCTCGGTAGCGTATGCTTCCAGCTTGCGATTGCAAACTGATAGATCACGGCAAGCCGGAAACAAGGCAAGTTGGGAGTAAGCCACTATGACCGCAAGCTGGAAGCATACGCCACTTAGGCAATAAACTTCAGCAGGGCCTGATTGAAAACTTCGGGGCGCTCGAGGGGCGAAAGATGTGCTGTCTCGGGGATGACAACAAAGCTAGCGTTAGGTATTTTGCTTGACCAAGCTTCGCCTTCAACTGCAGGCGCGATGGTGTCCGACTGGCCTGCGATGACTAAAGTAGGAACTTGAATCGTCGGCAATTGATCGGTAAAATCACGCCGCTCGGCCATCGCATTTTGAGAAGCGGCAATCGTTGCGGGAGCAACACTCTGCATCATCGACTTCACCAACTCGGGCAGTTCGGACTTCAATGCAATGGTTTGTTCTGAGAGTAGTTTTGCATACATGGGCTCAACGGCTGCCCAAGTTCCTTCTGCCAGAGCCTTTTGGGCCATCGCGCGTCGACCGGTCTTTCCAGCTTCGTTGTCCGCTGTAGGCTTGGTGTTCGAGAGAATCAAACCTCGCAACTGATTCGAAAACTGTCGCCAGTATTCCAGGGCGACGTATCCACCCATCGATAAACCGGCCAACCAAATCGTTTGTCCACCCGCCAAATGTTGACGTAGAAAATCAACGTCCTGGGCTAATTCTGCGAGCGAAAATGCGGGCTCGTCGAGCGTCGATGAACCGAAGCCTCGCATCTGAACGGCGACGACATGCAAGCGATCCGACAATCCGTCGAACTGGTATTGCCACATACGATGGTCAAGCGGAAAACCATGCAGCAAGAACAGAGTTTGTCCTTCACCGGCCGCTTGGACCGACAGTGTATTCCCGCGCGGTCCAAGAATTTGAATTGAATTGCTCACCAGTAGTCTCCAATCGACATTCGCACAATCCACTGAACAAAAGTAAGCGTAGGTAACACGATCAATGCGACCTCATTACATCGCGACCACAAGATAGCAAAAGGGCTTGAGCGTCCCAGAGCGAATCGTAATAAAGCAGCTGGAATTTGGGTGACGACAAACAGAAAGATCGCAATGCCTGCGGGATTGAGGGCAAAACCTTCGACAATTCGCCCGTGGGCAAAGTGAATAAAAGATCGCGTCAAGCCACAACCAGGACAATCAATTCCAAACCTTGCGTGCAACATGCAGGTTTCAGGTATGGGGACGCTCAGGCCTGGAAAATAAACTCGTCGAGCGGGCCCAACGGATAAAATGGCCGCTAGGATCAGAATCGTTAAGCTGCCACTTAACCAAAGCCAAGCGGCAATCCATGAGTATCCTTGCGACTCGAAATCAACCAGCGGTGTTTCGAGCGAGGGCACAGGAGGCCGCTGTTTACTCACGGATTAATTCGTTGCATTTCGCGACATCTCGTCACGAAGCCGAGCGGCAAGTTCATATTGTTCCAGTTCAACAGCTTCGGCCAGCTGCTCGTGGAGACTTTTTTGAATCGAAAACTCTGAACGGAGCGAATCTCGCATATGCGTTAACCGCTGAACTAACTCGTCCGACTCAAAATCATCTTCCCATCCCATATCCTCGAAGTTCTCTTCGATCAGTTCGAGTCCTTCGTCAATTGCTTTCAGTGCACCTTGGGGTGAGTGGTCTTCGATTGCGCCCAGAGCGGCAGCTTGACTACGGTGGAAAATCACGAAGGCGCGATGTTGCTCGTGTTGCAACGTCCAATCCTCGCATGGCGAATGGTCTTGGCAAAAGTCCATCAGCGCGAGCGTGTGGTTGGCATCGTTGACGGCTTTGTCAAAACGTTGCAGTCGCAGCCACGCAACTCTGCGATGATAGAACTGCACAAATTCGCGATCAATCTCTAAGCACGTTTCTTCGGACAGTTCGAATTCGGGTGACTGAGTCTCCTCATGCAGCAACTGGTCGAGGAGCGTTGGGAAACCTTCGGGGCGAGTACCGTCCGGGCGGCCGGTCGTTTCTAGTTGCAAAATTCCTAGATCGACACGCATCTGAATCACATCCCGTCCGTCCGCTCCTTTGAGCAACCGAACGCAGTTAGATTCTGGGTCAAATTGCCATCGCTTGAGCTGGTAATCGAGATGTTCGTCATTCATTTTGTGCCCTCCTAAAAAGTCTTCTGCCGACTCAGACAAGTATAGCAATTGGCCGTCTTGAGAAAAGTTCTTTCATTCCGCCTTGCGGCATATTCGTCCCCGGTTGCAGTGCATTTATTGCCAAAGATAGCGATTGGGAGATCAAATTGCCAATTACTCGCTTGCGCCGGTCAAAATGCCAGCACCGATAGGACATTCGGGGGACCGCTAATGCGTCATAAAATGGCCAACATTGGACTTCCGGTTCAGCTAAAATGAGGGAGAGTCTCGACTTGTGCTGAAATCGTGGAGATCGCGACGATGACAAGCTGGTTGAAAAACGAACATCGACTACAACGACAAAGAGAAACATCGAAGTCTGATAGCACGTGCCATTTCGCCCATTCGTGCGGAACAATGCTTGCCTAGTGCATTTCCGCAATTATCATGGAACTGCCCCACTAGCTGTTATAATTGCATCACCCCATCGCACGAAATTTTAGATGCGCTATCTGCTTTGCTTAGTAGGGCTTGGCATGCTTTATTCGCATGCCAACGCGGAACTTATTTACGTTGCCGCTGATTCTGTTTATACGCAGAACTTCGATGGACTTCCCAGTTCAGGTACTGGGTTAACATGGACCGATGACTCAACTCTTGGCGGGTGGTATTCGACTTCGTCAACGATTAATGCTGGTCCTGGAACGTCTAGTGCACGAACACTCTACTCGTTTGGTACTGTTTCCAGTACTGATAGGGCACTGGGCGTCGTGTCTCAAGGGGTGTTGGGTGATACCCAATTTGGATTTGCAGCTTTGAACAATACCGGTGAGACGCTTAAGTCAGTAACCGTCGGTTTCGATGGCGAGCAATGGCGTCGAAGCACAACGAATATTGAAGCGCCGCAAACTTTACAGTTCGGATATCGAACCTCTAATACTTTGGGTGTGATCAATGCAGCCACGTACACAGATGTTTCTAGTTTGGGGTTCACAAGCCCTGGCTACAAGCTGCCAGGTGCAGCCACGGATGGAAACAATGCTGCGAATCGAACGTCGAACATTACTGGCACAATCGATGGCTTAGATTGGAAACAGGGCGAATATCTGTGGTTGCGATGGCAGAACGAGGACAATGGGCTCGGATCTCGACACGGACTTGGAATTGATAACTTTTCCTTCTCTGCACGCGTATCTCCCGGCAACATTACTGCAGTTCCAGAACCCTCTTCGGTGGCTCTAGTTGCCGCTGTGGGGTGGCTCGCGTTTCGAAAACGCAAACGGTCGAAACAACTGGCTTGACCGTTACAAAGCGTTACGTACCATACCCGCCCTGACGCGCATCGAAGATTGATTTATTTATGAAGCCGCAAATGTCCAGAATGTTTTTTCTTTTGGCTGTGACCGTTTTTGGAACTCAGTTGCATGCTGGAGTTTTGACCAATGGGTCGTTGAGGGTTGAAATTGGAATGAACGGTGCCATCAACTCAGTCGAGTTTGGTGGGGCTAATTTCTTCAAACCAGGTTCTGGCACCAATGTTTCAGATTTCGGTATTCAGAATGGTACGGATGCAGATTCGTTTGTGGTGAATAATACCTATGGCGACATGGGTTTAGTTCTGGCAGAGAATGGACTTACTTACCACGGTTCTCATTCCTGGGGGTCCGTTCCCGGTGCCGTTACAAGCTTGGATTATGTTCGGAGTTATGTACTTGTTGATGGGATAAATGCTCTACGTGTAACGTCGACGATTACAAATAGCGGTAGTGCCGGTTTTACGATCTCACAATTTGACACTTTTGATCCCGACCAGGCTTTCGGATTTCTCGCTCCGTTCAATGTTCCAAATAGTGTAACTCCGAACCAGTTTGAGACCTTCAACGATGTTTTTTCGTTGGCGGGCGGACGAGTCGGTCAGGCTAGTATTTATGTCCGCGACATTACCAACGTACGAAGAGAATTGACAATGATCGTTGGTTCCTTGGATTCTCGGGCTGTTGTCGCTTCAGGAGATCCATTGCAACTTGGCATCGGAGACGACCTTAACGGATTCTTTGATCATCCGGCCGATGCCGATAATAAAGTTGCCGACGAAGGAACGCACATCGGGTTCCGTCAATTGTTAAATCCCAATCAGTCGACCACTTTTACCTACATTATGACGTTTGGTGAGAATTCAAACGATGCTCAGCGAGCCTTTACGTTGGCTAGCGTTCCAGAACCCGCCTCCTTGGCTGTTTTTGGAACCCTTGGAATTGGTGGACTGTTTCTACGTCGTCGATCGTTCCGCGGTTGAGGCTGGATGACGACGAAATGTGTAGCTGGTTTCGTGAGAAACCGGAGTTACATCTAGCGACTTTGCGGGTCCGTCCGGTTGCTCACGAAACCAGCCACTGTTGTTGGCCGCAGTTGGTCTCCTCTGTTCCTTGTAGTCCTGGCAAATTATGCCGAGGGCGTAAGCTTTTCGAAAGGGGCAAGTGAGGCCGCTTTTTGTCAATTCTCTGATGTTATCTAATTTAGAATCGACATCTCAATACTTTATAAAATTTAGAAGCTCTGTTTGGTTTTTTGGGGCTGCAGGATAAGATAAACAACATTGAGGTAACCGCCTCCACTGTCCTGTGGTCGCTACTGTTGGGTCCGCTCCAAACTCTCCCCTCAGTCGCCATTCTTGCCATATTTTGGGCAGTGTCCAATCCAAATTGTCCGTGGAGTTCCTGTCCATGCGTTCGCTTCTATTGACCTGCGCGCTTAGTGCGTCGTTGGCTCCGCAAGTGCTTGCTCAAGCACCGATCCAACAAGTTCCTGTTCAAAGGGCACTTCAATTGGTGCCTGTCGAGCTTCGGTCCCATGACTTTGGTACCGTCGCACGTTCGGCAAAGACCGAGCATCGCTTCCCAATTACCAATATTTACCAGCAACCAATGACGATTAGCTCGGTGAGAGCAAGCTGCGGATGTACGACTCCGATCATCGAAAAGCAAGTTTTGCAACCCGGTGAAACGGGAGCCATTTTGGCTCGCTTCAACACCGGAACGCATACCGGACAGAAGAAAGCAACCCTTACCGTTTCGATTACCGCTCCGGTTTACACCGAGTTGCAACTGAATGTGACAGGCTACATTCGAAGCGATATTGTTTTCAATCCAGTAGAAGTTAACTTCGGAACGGTAGCTGAAGGGAGTGCAAAAAGTCTTGATGTTGATTTGGCTTATGCGGGTCGAAGCGACTGGAAAGTACTTGGTGTTACCGCTTCGGAGCCTTTCTTGAAGCCTTCGATTAAGGAAGTGTCCCGTCAGAACGGACAAGTTGCTTATAAAATTTCTGTAGAACTTTTGGGTAATGCGCCCGCTGGAAATATTCAGACCCAGTTGACGCTTCAGACTAATGATAATCGGCTCACTAAGGTTCCATTGGCGGTCAGCGGCGTTGTGCAGTCAGACCTTGAAGTCAGTCCTCAGCAGCTCGCTTTAGGGGAACTGAAAGCCGGAGAGACGGTTGTGCATCGCTTTGTGGTCCGCGGGATCAAGCCGTTCCGCATACTCGAAGTACAAGCCGAGGATATGGAGGTGCAGTTTGACCCACCGGCAGAACCTAAAACCGTTCATCTGGTCACTTTGCGCATCAAGCCAGATCCGGTGAAGGGGAAAGGTGCTTCATCGTTGACCTTTAAAACTGACCTTCCTGACGAACTGTGCGTTAACAGCAAGCTGACTTACAAATTTGCGAACCAGTCCGGTACGGTGGAGTCCTCAAAACCGCTGGCCGTGTTACCGTAGTCTGATAGAGTCTCTCGAAGTTGAATTTACAGCTCCTGCAAGTCTGCGGGGGCTGTTTTTATCGGTAAGTGGGGTATGCTTCCAATAGTGCCAGCGCGGTAGACCTCGTCGAAGGTGAAACAGTCTTTTGGATAGATTCCATCGCAGTTGAGGTTAGTTTTCAATGCCAAGTTAGAAGGCTGGGTTAGCTTGAAATCATCGCAAGTAACTAGAAATTAACGCAAGCTGGAAGCTGGCATGGCGAAAAGTCGTAGATGAATACCGTAGCGGAAGCCGTCAAGGCTTTCGGAGGTTGGATTTACGAGTGCAAAGTCACATGAACGAAATGCTTGACGCATTCCGCTACAGACTTTTCGCCAC
>JANODD010000379.1:0-8049 GCA_031412515.1 Planctomycetia bacterium
TCGAAGTCGGACGCTGCAGATTGCGAGCAGTCTATCCAATGCTGACGTCTGTTGTTTAGCTTTGCGCTTAAATTGGACTGGCTGTTATGATTGACTACCACTTCGAAACCCGCGGCTAGCGCCGACGGCTCACTAATTCAGCTGCTCGAATCACACCGTCAACCACAGACTGATGCGCAACAGATGTTATTCAACCCGTGTTTCCAATTGACGAACACTTTTTTATCAGATCAGTACGAGGCTCTGCCGAGCCAGTCTTGGCGTAACTAGCAGATTTCACTGTACTTGTGAACGTGAACTTGTGGCCCTGAATTTTCATTAAAATGATGGATGTCTATAAGTACATCCAGAGTCGAACTAGCTGGGGAGACGCGCTCGGAAGAGCCGCGTTCTCCCGCTCCATATTTTCCAACGACATCATTCTTCAGCGACATGAATTATGCACAGCGCTTATTTGTAGGTGGGAAGAAGCGTATCGAGGACGGCTTGCTTATCCTCAGGGCGTCCGTTCGCGACCGATTCGCCTTCGCTACCTTCCATTACGATCAAGCAGGCTGTGAGTTTTTCATCGTCCGTAATCAGCTTCATCGAGTGATAAAGAGAAACTTCGAACAGTTTTTCGAGCTTGCTTAATTTGCTATTCGAGAGCACTTGAACCAAGCGAGCTTTCGCATGTTCAGGCTTAAGGGCAGGCATGTCACCAAATTTAACTTTGCTGTCAAACTGAGCGTAGAACTTATCAGTTGCTTTGGCAACTTCGTCATCGCCGGAGGCACGCAACAAAGCGCGTTCAACTTCGGTATTCAACAGTTCGCTTGAACGTGCCAGTGGATCTCCCTTGAGCGAAACGACACGAACCTTAGCTTCGTTCTGGACGATTCGGTTAAGTCGATTAGGAGCGGAGACTTTTACATCGAAAAGAAATACTAGATCCACGCCACGATCTTCGGCTTTCTTCATCAAGTCGGCCTGTTTTTCACTGGTACCAATGTAAACCAGACCAGGTACAACGATTGAGCCAGGCATGATTTTCGCCCGCGGTCCGGATGGGCCATTCCCACTTCCTGCCGGTCCCCCCATGCCCATGCCGCCCATGCCCATTTCACCAGAACCCATTTCCATACCACCCATCCCGCCGGGCATGCCACCCATTCCCATTCCCATCGCCATGCCCATGCCCATTCCGTTGTTTCCGATAGGTGGCTTAGGGACAAACTTTTCTACGTCGTTATAGACCGAACCGAAGTTGCCTGCGGACCATCGTTCTTCGAATCCCGCCACGACTGCTTCACCAAAAGTACCGGTAAGGTCGTATAGGGCGTGTTCTTTTTTAACATTCTTGTTTTGCGCACCGCCACTGCTGCCTGGTGCTTCCGACATCCCGCCACCGCCACCACCTTGCAGCTGCTTGGAACCCATCGGCTTGAAGTCAGTCGTCGCGGCTGGGGCTTCAAGGACAACACCGACGGCAAAACGTGCTGACGTTATGGGACGCAATCCAGCGGCAAACCACTTTGTCTTTCGAAGAACATCTGTTCCTTCGGGCGATGCAATGGCAAACGCTCGTGCGTATTCAATGGCTTCTTTTTCCTTACCAATCGAAAATGCATAGCGTCCCTTGGTTAAGTAGTCGGCATCTTCCGCTGGGGCCGGATCCTCTGGGGGAGCAAACTGGCCACCTGGCATGCCCATTCCCATACCTCCCATTCCCATGCCACTCCCCATACCACCACCCATAGGCATCCCACCCATGCCCATGCCGCTCCCCATGTCCATTCCGCCCATGGCCGAGTTTCCCATGCCTTCGTTCTGACCACTCATGTTGAGCATGCCTGGCCCGCCCATACCTGCCCCTTGGTTGAACCCAGGCATGTCAGCATTATCTGGAGGCGGAATATAGCCATCACCCATTGAGGACCCTTCGCCAGCGGTAGGGCCCATGGAAGCATCGTCAGATGGCGGGGCCATCATGTTCGCTTGAGTGCCGCTGTTGCTTGACGAAGGTGTTGACGCCGCGGGAGGCGGTGTACTCTGAGCGACTTCGGTTTTTCCACTGCATCCGCTAAATGAAACTATCAGCGAAGCGATCATCAAACTAGTCAGAAAGAATGGCCGGTACATGTTGGATCCTTCAAGAACAAGAATCATTTCGCATCATAAAAAACGTATGACGCAACAAAATAGCAAGTCAAGCAATGGGCTAGCGCTGTGAATGCATGGCGAATTAACTCAGGCCGATATCAAGCCAACTCGAATTAAAACTCGAATCCGCTAAAATAATCGCCAGCCACCTTCAATCAAAACACTGTCCGCTATTATGCCCATCGCGAGGTTGAATGTCGAGCTTGCGCGACCCATAATCCAGGCAGAGCTTAACAGCCCCGGTTAACTTGCTTTTCCTTTGCTTTCCCAACCCGCCTCAACTCTACCAACATTTTGCCCGTGTGGAGCGTATCCAATGCCGCTTTTGAAGCCTCTGAACGTCCTTTCTGCTACCCTTTTGTTGATCCAATCAGCCACCTTTCTCACTGCCCAGGAAGGGAAAATCGCAATTCCTCGCACTCAATCGAAACCGCCTGGACCGCCACTTTCGCCTGATCAGGCCATCGCGAAAATGAAGGTTCCTGAAGGTTTTCGAGTCGAATTGGTCGCCGCCGAGCCGGATATCATGAACCCAGTCGCGATGGCTTTTGACGAACGCGGCCGTATTTGGGTCACGGAAAGTTTCGAGTATCCCCGCCACGAACCAGGCAAAGGCCGCGACCGCATCAAGATTCTCGAGGACACCAACGGCGACGGTAAAGTCGATAGTGTCAAAATTTTTGCCGAAGGTCTCAATATCCCCTCCGGCATCGCAGTCGGACACGGTGGCGTTTGGGTTGCCAACGCACCTGACATCCTCTTTCTTCAAGATACGAACGGCGATGACAAAGCCGATAAGACCGAAGTCGTTGCAACAGGTTTCGGCCGTTTTGATACCCACGAACTGCCCAACAGTTTGACTTGGGGGCCCGACGGTTGGCTGTACGGACTCAACGGCGTTTTCAACGCATGCAAAGTTGAATCGCAAGGCAAGGTACACGAGTTCACCTGTGCGTTGTTCCGCATCGACCCGCGAACTCGCAAGTTCGAATTATTCTGCGAAGGCACCAGCAACCCCTGGGGTGTAACGTTCGATCCCAATGGCAGCGCTTTCATCAGTGCTTGTGTCATCGATCACTTATGGCACTTGACCGAGTCCGGTTACTATCATCGTCAGGGTGGACCGTACCCGCCGCATACTTGGAAGATCGATTCGATCGTCAAACACAAACATCAGATGGCCGCCTACTGCGGTATTACCTACTTCGACTCTGCCGCGTTTCCCGCCGAATACCGTGATCGCCTTGTCATGGGAAACATTCACGGCAATTGCTTAAACGTGGATCGTGTGGAGCGCAATCAATCGACCTATCAAGGTATCGGTGAACCGGATTTCTTAAGCGCTAACGATGTTTGGTTCATGCCTGTTGTTCAAAAAGTCGGCCCCGACGGTTGCCTCTACGTCCTCGACTGGTACGATCGCTATCACTGCTATCAAGACGCGAGCGCTGATCCAGAAGGCGTCGACCGCGGTCATGGTCGGTTGTATCGAGTTGTTCATGAAGCCACTGGCCGCCCCAAGTCGGTAGCGCTCGATAAAGCCACTCCCGCTGAGTTAGTCAAATATCTTGGCGATGCGAACATCTACTTGCGCGAGACGGCTCAACGATTACTGGGCGAAAAGAAATGCACTGGTGTTGTGCCTCAGTTGGAATCAATCGCGCTCGACTCCGCCGCAAATCACAAGCATCGCATGCATGCCATCTGGGCACTAATGAGCGGTCAGGTCGTGTCGCCTGAATTTGCGAACAAGCTGCTGCACCAAAAGGATGACGTTGTTCGCGCTTGGGGTGTCCGTGCGACCGGCTCGTTGCTCGGCGATAGCGAGCCGCTTGCAAAACAAGTTAGCGATCTCGTCAAAGACCCTTCGCGCGATGTTCAGTTGCAAGTTGCCATCGCTGCCAAAAAACTAAAACATGCAGACGCACTTAAAGTATGGCTCGATGTCCTGGCCAATTGCGGCGACGATCCGATCATCCCGCACATCGTTTGGCAAAACTTGCATCCTCGATTACCCGCGGATGCGGAGCGTCTACTTTCGCTGGTTGAGAGCTACAATATTGAAACGTCGCCGGGCCTAGCTGCAATGCTTCCCCGCGTCGCCGAAAAACTCCAAGACGCAAAGTAAACATGGTTCAAGTAAGATCTACTTCGACACATTGCCCTCATCTGTTCTCATAACATGAGAGCGACGTGAGCTGTCGGCGCTAGCGCTAGCCGCGGGTGAGCGGAGCGTTCGTCGATCGTGACAATAGTCCAATTTAAGCGTTTTAGACCATGAAGAAACAGCGGCCTTGGTTTGACCTGGGAAGAATCAAACCGCCCTACTTCGAGACCCGCGGCTAGTACCGACGGCTCACAGTCCCCTTTTTTCGAAGAACGTCGCGACAGAAACAACTTTCGGGCATCAGCTATGCAACCTACTATTTTTTTGTTCAGAGCGACGCTCCGGCGGAGCTCTTCCGGACCGCACTTTGTCGTCCACAAGTATTGGCGGGTGAACTCGCTACTTTTAGTCTTCGGCCTAGTTATGTCCTCCTGGCAAGTATCAACAGCCCAAGAAGCACCCGCAAAACCTTCATCCAGTCTCGCAGGCTCGATTAAGATCGTGAAACTGCTGTGGAAATCCAATCCCAACTCAGCCGCTACAACGCTTTCGAAATCGCTCGCCGTCGCCCTTGAACGCGATCAACAATCCGAACTTACCGACGCCCTTACGCCGCTCAAAGAGCTGTTCGAATTATCGCTTGCCTCTGAATCCGACCCACGCTTTGGAGTCAGTCTGGCGGCATTGGCACTCGTCAGTAGATCCGATTCAGCGACTCGGCAGAAACTTAAGTCTGCAGTAGAAAAAGGAGAATCTGAGAACCTTGAGCTATTGGTGAGAACTTGGTTCGTAGTCGATTCGGAGGCCGCGTTCAGTTACCTGTCAGAGAACGTAGGCCAACCTTCTAAGTCACTGCCCATCGTTATGCAGACCGCTTTAAGCGCTGATCGCAATCGAGCAGCAGCGGTGATCCTTGACCAGTGGAACAAACTCCCGCGTGAACTGCAGTTCACCGCGATTGAACCTCTGTCGGCTCAAGCCGCTACGATGCTCAAACTGGTCGAGTCCGTTAAGTCAGGCGTTGTGAACAAAGAGCTCGTCAACACAAATCAGCTTCGCAAATGGCAGAGCTCGGGCAATGCACAGTTAACCGCCGCCATTGAATCCGTGTGGGGCCGCATCCGCGAAAGCGACAACGAAGAGCGACAGAAGCTAGTGCAAAAACGTCTTAAGCTACTTCGAGGTAAGAACTCGCAAGGGACCGAGTCCAAGGGAAGTGTGGCTCGCGGGCAACTTGTTTTCAACCGAGTCTGCGCTCAATGTCATCAGCTGCACGGAGCCGGCTTGGAAGTTGGTCCGAGCATCACCAACAATGGTCGCGGAAACTTGGATCAACTCATATCTAACATTCTTGACCCAAGCCTGGTTATTGGCAATGCCTTTCAAGCGAGGACAGTCTTGACCGCCGACGGTGAAGTGGTCGCAGGGCTGGTCGTTGCCGATGACGAACGGTTTCTGCGAATCAAAGTCCAAGGCGGCAAGGTGCTCGAGTTCGATAAATCGAAGGACATCGAACAAGTCAAAGTAAGCGAAAAGAGTCTCATGCCCGATGGACTTGAAGAACAAATGACTGAACAAGAGTTTATAGACCTTTGCGCGCTGCTATGTCTAGTCAAATCGCCTACCGAAACCGACAACGAACTCATCCTCGGAACGCCTGACAATTTGGTCAATCCATAACCCCGCATAACTGAGGTAAACCGGTTACGAAAGTGATCTATGTCTTCCGACAGAAACCCCTACCAGCCATGCAGCACTTTCGTTCGTGATGAGGGACCATCTCCTAAGGCCAGGCTCCAAAATCGCCTGCTATGGGGCTTTGCGTATTTGTATCCGATTTATGCACTTGTTGCGTTCTACGGAACATGGCTTGTTGCATGGGCGACGCTCGGCCACATGCCGCGTCCATCGCTTGACGATCCGAAGTCGATTGGTGTCGTCATACGGATTGTATATTTCGTTTCGATGATTCCACTCTCGTCAGGAAGCGTCCTCGGGCCATTGGGATTGATTGCATCGTTTTTCTTGCCTTTGAACAAGAACGTTAAAAGGAGAGTGGCGATGCGATGCCTACTTGCGGTGATCTATATCGCCGGATGCTTCATTACTCTTCAAATTCTCTGGGCCGATCCCTATCAAGTAGTCAAATGGCATGCCGATTAGTGTCTTCCCCAACCGCTGTGTCGCTCGCCGACCATTTATGCGCACGCGTCGGGCAGATGAAAAGAATTCCATCTTGATAAGTGGTTTCACCGTTGCATTCAGGACAATTGGGGAGGTCACTGACGAAAATGCCTTATAAAGTGGCGTATGCTTCCAGCTTGCGATGGTTTATTCAATTCTTACGCAGGCACATTTTTCGTCCAGTATACATCCTTCATCAACAAAGACGGCAAGCAGGATGCATACCCCACTAGCTGGCATCGCCGCGAATGCGGGGGCGTGTCCTGTTGATATTCAACATGCTGCTGGCTGAATTCATGCGCGGCAACGGAACGCTGCTATGAGCGGATTCGGTAGTGGAAATCTCGCTGCTTTCCATGACGTTGGATTCACTGATATGCAACTGCATTTGTGGAAATGGAATTTCGATGCCGTTCGCGTCCAGCTTTTGCTTGATACGAACCAACAACAACTCGCGAACATCCCAGTAAGATGCTTTATCCGTCCAAAAACGAACGGTCCAGTCAACAGAACTATGGGCCAAGTTGGATAAGAACACCTTGCAACCGCGATCATCGCCCGGCACCATCCGATCACTGAGCGACTGGACGGCCTCTTGAATCACTTGACGAGTCTTATCGATGTCGGACTTGTAAGCCACACCGACAACAAGATCGACTCGACGATGGCTATGGAAAGTAATGTTCTCAATGGTAGTGCCTGCGATCGAGCTGTTTGGAAGAATCAAACGGCGATTGTCAGTTGTATCGAGTGTCGTTGTGAACAAGTCGATCTCGTTGACTTTGCCTGATACGCCACCGACAACCACCGCATCGCCGACTTTGAAGGGGCGGAACACGAGGAGTAAAATGCCAGATGAAAAATTGCTAAGCGTACCTTGAAAGGCGAGACCGATTGCGAAACCGGCGGCAGCAAGAACTGTGGCGGCGCCGGTAACACTGATTCCAGCCTTGGATAGAATCGCGAGGCTGCCAAGGGTCATGATGCTGTAGTAAACCAGTCGACCTGCGAACTTGCCTAGCGTTTCGTCAACACGCTTGCAAACTCCCGTCGCCGTCCACCGTGATAGCAGTTTGGCAATAAAGTACAACGCGATGATCGTTACAATCGCGATCACAGCTGGCACAATCACATGTAGCAGCAGCTTGGTAGAAGCTTCGTTGAGCTCGCCACGGGCTAAACCACCAAAAGCATCGTCGAACCACTGGCTGATCGGCTGAGGCACTAGGGACTGTGCAGTCGTTGCGTTTTCCATCGCTGGGTTTGCTGAATTTACTGGATTTGCTAATGCATCTGCCACAATACGTCCCTCTTGCACAATTCGGCTGGTCGATGAGCAAAACCGCTATGCTTTGCTAGCCGATGTATACAGAAATGGCTTACATGCGTCCATGGCGATTTATCGTAGCCTAGGCATCCTGCATGGGACGTAATCTCGTAGCCTAGGCTCCTGCATGGGGACGTAATCTCGTAGCCTAGTGTCTGTCCGGAAATTAATTCTGGCTTTGAAAATATTGACAAAAAATGAAAAAAGCTCCTTGAAGAGCGAACCTTTTTCAAGGCTCGTGCGTTGAATTTGTTAACAACAAGCAAGTTCACGCAAAAAACTTCAAGGA
>JANODD010000380.1:0-8516 GCA_031412515.1 Planctomycetia bacterium
TCACCATTGTGCAAAGCGGCCACGCATCTGGATGTAAGGATTTTATTCGAACCCACACGCTTCGGTACACTGGCCTTTCCCAATCGCATCCGGATTCCCGGATGCGATTAGGAAAGCCAGTGGCACACGAAATCGAAATCCACAACATCAAAACTAGCGCCGACGGCTCACAAATGAACAAAGCCGATCGAATGATCGGCTTTGTATGACAACTCAACTAAATCTCAAGGCTGCGATTAGCGGCGACGGAACATTGGCCCACCGTAGGCAGCTTGTGCGCCGAGTTCTTCTTCGATGCGAAGCAATTGGTTGTACTTGGCCATACGATCGCTGCGGCTGGCAGAGCCGGTTTTAATTTGACCAGTTGATAGACCAACGGCCAAATCAGCGATGAAGGAATCTTCGGTCTCGCCGCTACGATGGCTGGAGATCGACGTGTAACCGTTGCGAGCGGCCAGCTGGATGGCTTCGATCGTTTCGGTCAAAGTTCCAATCTGGTTAACTTTGATCAAGATGCTGTTGGCAATCCCTTCATCAATGCCGCGCTGTAGACGTTCGACGTTGGTTACGAACAAGTCGTCGCCAACAAGCTGAACCTTGGAGCCGACTTTTTCAGTTAGCAACTTCCAGCTTTCCCAGTCGTCCTCCGAACAACCATCTTCGATCGAGCAAATCGGATACTTGTCGACCCATGCGGACAAGAAGCCGACCATATCGGGGCCAGAGAGTTTCTTGCCGTCGATCGTGTACGTCTTGGTCTTAGCGTCGTAGAACTCAGTGGCTGCCACGTCAAGGGCGATGAAAATCTGTTCGCCAGCGGTGTACCCTGCTTGGGAGATAGCTTCCATAATCAAGTCGAGAGCTTCTTGGTTGCTGGCAAGGTTAGGTGCAAAACCACCTTCGTCACCGACAGCCGTGTTGAGCTTGCGGCTGCTGAGGACCTTCTTCAAGTTATGAAAAATCTCAACACCGGCGCGCAAGCCTTCGCTGAATGTCTCAAAGCCGAGAGGCATGACCATGAATTCTTGCACATCGACTGAGTTGTCCGCGTGCTGGCCGCCGTTGACGATGTTCATCATGGGGGCTGGAAGAATATGTGCACCAGCACCACCGAGGTAACGGTACAGGGGTAGTTGCACGCATGCGGCTGCGGCTTTGGCGGTTGCCAGTGAAACTCCGAGCAGAGCGTTAGCGCCTAAGCGACTTTTGTTCGGTGTACCGTCTAGTTCACGCATGATCGCGTCGATCTCGCGTTGATTGACTGCGTCCATGCCGATCAGGGAGTCACCGATTTCGCCGTTGATATTTTCGACAGCTTTCAAAACGCCTTTGCCCATGAAGACCGATTTGTCGCCATCGCGAAGTTCCCAAGCTTCGTGAGCTCCCGTGCTCGCACCGCTGGGGACTGCTGCGCGACCGATCGAACCATCCATCAATTCGACTTCGACTTCGACGGTTGGATTTCCTCGACTATCGAGAATTTGCCGACCGTGGATACTTTGGATAATGCTCATGTGTTTTTCCTAAAGAGATTCGATGTGATTAGGTAATAAGTGGCGTATGCTTCCAGCTTGCGATCGTCTGCTGGAAAGATCTAAAGCAGACGATCGCAAGCTGGAAGCATACGCCACTGATCGCAAGCTGGAAGCATACGCCACCTGGAAGCTCGGCACTTGAAAGCGACAATTGTGCTCATAGCGGTCAAAAACGCCAGATCCCCTGAATTTGGGAATGAACGCGATTTTGGTAATGAGTTCGAGCTGCGTGTCGCTTTTGCCATTTGTCGGTTAGTATTAGGGTAATTCCGCAGGGCGGCCAACCTTTTTGGCGCTCCAAAAGCACCTCAAAACCAAGAAACCGCATGTTTTCAGGACTCGTCGAAGCTACTGCTCGAATCGTCGCTTTATTGGAAGAGCCTGGCGGCGTGCGCTTGGTGCTGGAAAGGCCAGCAGAATTCACGGATGTTAAACTGGGCGATAGTATCGCCATACAAGGCTGTTGCCTGACGGTAATTGAGTTGACCGATAACAGCCTCAGCTTCCAGGCGGGTCGCGAGACACTGTCGAGGACGTCACTTGGCAGTCGCAAACCGGGCGACAGATTGAACTGCGAACGCTCTTTGAAGCTCGGTGATCGGCTGGGCGGGCATTTGGTGACGGGGCATATTGATGGCCAGGGTGCACTGGTATCTCGCGACGACGAGGCCGAATGGTCGACCATGGTGTTCCGCGCTCCGGTCGCGCTCCTGAGACAGATGGCATCCAAAGGTTCGGTTGCAATTGAAGGAGTGAGCTTGACGTTGGTCGACGTAACCAACGAAGTGTTTTCCGTCGCGCTGATTCCTCATACTTTGTCGCATACGACCTTGGGTGATTTAAGAGTGGGTGACGCGGTGAATTTAGAGACTGATTTACTTGCGAAGTATGTGCAACGGCAATTGGAGACTGGGTTGGCGTCCGCTTAGGACATTGAAAAGATAGTGGTTACTGCGGTGGTTTGGACTTATCAGCCGGAAGGCGTTAGCCTCCGGTTGTGTCGGAAACCGGAGGCTAATGCCTTCCGGCTGATAAGTCACATGCAATTGTCAGTTTCCCATTGACTCCTAAGCGAGACGCTCTGATTAGCGCCGCGTAAACTGCGTGCTTTCGCACGGCGGCTGATCTCAAAATTAAAATTGGTTGAAGCACTATGTGGTGTTTATTACTATTTAGAAAACAAAATGAGCGAACGACAAACGATCAGTTATCTGCAACGCCGCCTTCGCGAGTCCGGCATGACTCCCCAAGCGCGCTTCGGGCAGAATTTTCTGATCGACTTAAATTTAATTGAATTGATCGCAAAAACCGCGGAGCTCGGGCCACGTGATGTCGTTTTAGAAGTCGGCACAGGGATGGGTTCGCTCACGCAGTTGCTGGCCGCTCAGGCCGGGCATGTGGTCACGATTGAGATCGATCGAAATTTGGCTCCATTGGCGAGAGATGAATTTGAAAAGCTCGACAATGTGACGCTGCTCGAGCAAGATGCATTGAAGAGCAAGAACCAAATGCATCCGCTGGTGATCGAAACTCTGCAAGAAAAGGTGAGTCAGATCAAGGGCGGGCGTGTAAAATTGGTCGCGAATCTTCCCTATAATGTGGCGACGCCGATCTTGTCGAACATGCTGGACATCGAGCCTTGGCCGGTCCGGATGGTCGCGACCATTCAACTGGAATTAGCTGAACGGATCGCCGCCGAGCCTAAGACGCGCGACTATAGTGCACTTAGCATTTGGATTCAGTCTCAGGCCCGTGTCGAGATTGTCCGAAAGATGTCGGCAAAAGTATTCTGGCCGCGCCCGAACGTGGAATCGGCAATTTTGGACATTCGCCCACAGACTGTTTTGCGCGATCGTCTGAGCGACCGGAAGCAGTTTCATCAACTTGTGCGAGGCATTTTTGTGCACCGGCGAAAGTTTCTGAGATCCGCACTGGCGAGCGCCGTTAAGGATAAACTGAGCAAGGTGGATGTTGATGGTATATTGGAAGAAATGGAGTTGGGTCCTGACGCTCGGGCGGAGCAGTTGTCCGTCGAGCAGATGATTGAACTGTACGAATGCGTTCGGAAGCGCAACGTGATTGAAGCTGAAGGTGATTAGATTGAAAATGTTGTGTGCCACTGACTTTACCAGTGAAACGGATTAGGTGAGTTTATTTGACTTGAGGCTTACCAATGCCAACAGATTCGGCGTGAAAAGTTGCCGAAGTTTTAAAGCAAGCAAAAGGTAAGGCGTTCCAGAACATACAGCACCGCGTCGGCCAATGACTGAGTCGCAAGCGTAGTGATTTGCGACATTTATTACTTCGACAACTATTGTGCACACCGTTCACCCATCAGCACCACATTACGGACTCGAAGGTATACGCTTCGATACACTGGCAAACCAGTGGCACACAAATCCAAAGGCAATATATGAGTGACCGTCCCACTAATTTACCGCCGCCTGTCGCCTTGAAACCAGGTGATAAACTGGGTGCTTATCGCATCGAGCGAGCTATCGGCAGCGGTGGAATGGCGGACGTTTTCTATGCCGTGCATGAAGGCTTGCGCAGACCGGCAGCTATCAAAGTTTTGCGAGCTTCTTTGGCGACGGACGATGTCCACTTGCAGCGGTTTATGCAGGAAGCTCGCGCGGCTGCGTCTCTGATCCATCCGAACATTGTGCAAGTCTACGATGTAGGTCAAGAAGGCGAACATCGGTATATCGCGCAGGAGTACATTCCTGGGACGAACTTGCGGCAGTATCTGACTGACAATGGTGAAATGTCGATCAGCGTTGCGCTCAGCATCTTGTTACAAGTCCTTGCAGCGCTCAGCAAGTCGGCTGCGGTCGGGATTGTGCATCGCGATATCAAGCCTGAGAACATCATGCTTACCAGGGACGGCGACGTAAAGGTTGCTGACTATGGACTTGCTCGTGTGCTCTTAAGCGATGATCCGCAGTTAACTCGGGCTGGGACAACGCTGGGCACTCCGATGTACATGAGTCCGGAGCAGATCCAAGAAGGCCAAGTCGACATTCGAAGCGATCTGTATTCTTTAGGTGTCACGCTGTTTCATATGCTTGCTGGTCGTCCTCCGTTCACCGGTGAAACGCCGCTGGCTCTAGCAATGCAACATGTACAAACTGAGCCGCCAAATATTGCTGAGTTGCGAGTTGATTTGCCGCAGAGTTTGGTGGACCTGATCAATAAGCTGTTGAGAAAAGAGCCCGACAATCGTTTTTCAAGTCCTAACGAAGTGCTGGAGGCGTTGCAAGCGGGTCGAGTTCAAGATCTAGGGACGTACTGGCCCGATCGAACGGTGCCGCTGCCTGGCGCACTGAACTCGTCGCTGCAGGGACCTTCAGCGGCAACGTTGATGCTGCAATCAAAACTCATGGCGCAACGCTCGGCAGCGAAGAAGCGCATCGGTTACATGATTGCTGCTCCGGTGTTCGCTTTTGCTACATTCTGGTTGGGTTTATTGTTTGGCGGTTTGGGTCGAACCGATTTGTTTGCCAGTAAAGAGCCCGCCTTTCAAAGCACCAAAAAATTAGGCTCTGTGAAAGAACAATTTGCCGAAGCCTTGCTTAGCAACGATAACAGTGGCGAGCGGTGGGAAGCGGTCATTAAGTACTTTCCGCCAAGTGGATCGTTGACCAATCGTACCTATGCCGGTAAAGCTTGGTTGCAGCTGGCGGTTGTTTATTTGCAAAAACGCGATTTTGCTCGCGCTCGAAATATGGTCGACTCGATACTGAGAGATGATCAGATGCCTTCGTCGTTGAAAACGCTCGCCGAATTTCAACTCGCCGAGATCGAGGGTGTTGAGAACCATTCACGAGCCAAGGAAGCGGCCATCGAACGGGCGAAACTGCTGTATAAAGACAGCGAGAGAATGTCGGCTCCCGATCGTGACTTGGTGCGCCAATGGGCTGAAAGCCCGACTCGACCTAGTTGGTTGCGAGACTTGATCGACGACATGCCTAATTGAGATCGTAGCTGGTTTCGTGAGAAACCGGCTGCAACGGAAGTGATCTGAAGATGAACTGCTTTTCAGTAAAATCTGGTGCTCGGCCGCAATTTCAAAGCGACGCGCTCTCTAACGAGTCGCGGCTGATGTAGACTGATACGTTCAAGATTGCTTTGCAGCCCGCCGTTACTCCCACCAAATTTCTAACTGTATAGGTAACCGCCCATGCGTTCACTGACACGCCTGCTTTCTATGATTTTGGTTTCGGCATTCGTCACATCCATTAGCTTTGCTGAATTGCGAGTGGGTACTTTTGATGTGGACGCGTCGCCAAAGATCGGTGGTCCACTGGCCTATGATCCGACTAAAGAAATTACCCAGCCATTGAGCTGTCGTGGAATCGTATTGCTTAGCGATCAGCAGCCTGTGGTTCTTTGCACAGTCGATTGGCTGGGAATCGCGAACGGCGCCAATGAGAAATTTCGTGCAAGTTTGGCGGCAGCGGTTGGGACAACTGCCGATCGAGTTGCAGTGCATACGTTGCATCAACACGATGCGCCGCGCTGCGATTTAACAGCGGCTGAGATACTTGCACCCTTCGGTCAAACGGCGCCGCATTTCGATGTTCCGTTGATCGATCAGGTCATCAAGAATGCTAGTTCTGCTGCGGCAGTTGCGGCGAAGAATGCAAAGCCGGTCGTCTCAATCGGTGCGGGGCAAGCCGAGGTCAAGGATGTTGCTTCGAATCGCCGGATGTTAGGACCGGACGGCAAAGTGGTTGCGACTCGCTACACCGCTTGTAAAGACGAAAAGGTCCGAGCGCTTCCGACTGGAGTCATCGATCCAGTGTTGCGTTCGTTGACATTCTACGGCCCGACCGATCCAATTGCTGTGCTAACTTTCTACGCGACTCACCCGCAAAGTTATTACCGCACAGGCGGCGCGAATCCAGATTTTCCAGGCATGGCTCGCAACACGCGTCAAGCTGAAACGGGCGTATTCCATCTGCACTTTAACGGAGCCGGTGGCAATATCGGAGCCGGAAAATTCAACGACGGTTCGGTTGAGAATCGCAAAGTGCTCGCTGATAAAGTTGCGGCTGGCATGCGAGACGCTTTTGCGAACCAAAAGAAACAGGATGCTGCTAAGTTGGCGCTCGATTGGAAAGCTCTGCCAGTTGCCGTTCCGTTGGCATCACATCTCAACCATAAAGAACTCGAAGCCGCAGTAGGCAGTGACGAGACGCCTTTTGCACAGCGTGTTCATTCGGCCGAGAAGTTGGCTTTCTTGCGTCGCAGTGAAGCGGGTGTAAAGATCCCTATTGGACGACTGAAATTAGGCGACAATCAACTTCTTTTCATGCCAGGCGAATTATTCGTCGAGTACCAGTTAGCGGCTCAACACATGCTGCCCGACTCGAACATCTGTCTGGCCGCCTACGGCGAATACGGCACGTTTTACATTGGAACTCGCATTGCCTATCCACAAGGTGGTTACGAGACGAGTGTCGGCGCAACGAATGTCGCTCCTGAAACCGAGGGAGTCTTGCTGACCGCGATGAAAGAATTGCTCGGTGTTCCTAATAGCCGCGTGATGGCCAGTGATTTTACGGAGACTACTGGGCCCGGACTGAGTCTTTCCAAGTGAAGTATTGTTACCTGCTGAAGAGTTTTTCAAGTTGCTGCCCCAGTTCTTTTCCTCGGCAATTGACATCGACAACTTTGCCATCGGTGCCAACTAAAACAAAAGCGGGAATTCCGCTGATACCAAATTTTGAGGCCATTCGCTGTGCATTCTTAGGATGACAGTCGGCCAGGACGGCCCACGGTGGATTTTCTGTTGCAACGAACTCCTTGAGCGCGTCGAGATCTTTATCGACACTGACTGCGATCACATCAAAGCCCGCCGAATGGTACTTTTCATAATTGGCAGCAATGTTGGGAATCTCAGCTCGACATGGTCCGCACCATGTCGCCCAAAAATCGATCAGAACAACTTTGCCTTTATAGTCGGCCAGCGAAACGGGTTTGCCGGCGAGCGTAAGACCTGCCAGTTCAATTGGCCGGTTAACTAATTCGGACAACGGTTCCTCTTTGACTTCAGCCGTTGGTTTTTCCACCGCTTGTTCAAAATCAACGGTGATTTCATTGCGACCAAACTTGGCACTCATTGCGTACACACACCATTGCTCTTCAACTTTGCGCAAGTTCAGTGTCGTGCGTAAGACGTTCCTGTCGACACGCATCGCACAAGTAACTGTCGCTTCCTTGCCGGAGACCTTTGGATTGCCAACGCGTAGAGCCGCTTTACCGTCGTCTGGTGTTGGAATCGTTGTAAGTGCTGACTTGCCGTCATCGACCAACGCTTTTGCCTCGGCGGTCAGCGCTTCCCGAGCGATGCTGCGATCCTTGGTCCTCAAGTCATTATAAAAGTCCGCCGCCAATTCGCGGACCGTTTCGATGGCTTGCGAATCGACGGGTGACGGAGACGATTTTTTAATAGGTACTTCATTGGTTGAAGCGCGTTCTTTGAGGAACGTTTGATCTTTCTCGCATAGCCGTTCAATGGCGAGCGTAATTTCTTTACCTTCCTTTGTTCGCAGCACAACCGATCCATCCGCCGAAGAGACCAATTCGGCTTCGACATGGAACTTACCCGTAGAATCTGTCCAGACTCGCGAGTCTGTAGCCAAGGCAGCCGCTGCTATCAGAAGAATCATTGGTAGACTGAGAATGCCTATTCGTTTCACAGTTTAAACCTCCAGTCCCTTAATAATCTGAGCGAGAATTCAAAGCTGATTTTATCACAAGTTGTCACGGTCCGCTCTTGGATATTTAGACACTTCTCGCCGATCGCCACCATCCTAGCTTGCTAGGTGGAGCGATGACTTATTAGCTAAGCGAAAACGACGAGTAACACCCGCCCCCACGCGTTTGGTTGCGAGCTTCGCTCGCAACCAGACGCGTGGGGGCGGGCAGTAGCGTTCATCGCTCGAACTTAGCCGCAAAAGTCGTAATTCCACCGAG
>JANODD010000381.1:0-10261 GCA_031412515.1 Planctomycetia bacterium
CGCTAACTTCTCAGCGAGGCGATTTTCTAAACTGACTACGTCCCTTCTACATTAGTCAGCACCGCTCAAAGTTGCGAATCACCAATCGCAACCACACCAGCCAATGTTACCAAACTGGCTGGTTCTACGTTGCGAACGACATTTCCGCTGCTTCGAAATTGCCATATCGTTCGGCGACTTTGCTTGCGGGACACCGGGGTGATGGCCCAATGACGGGGCAGCCCCAATCGATAAGCATTTGTACACACTTTGTATGACCGTATTTCGCTGCCTCCAGTAACGGCGAGTAGCCTTTCTGATTTTTCATACCCAAGGTGCAACCCGCATCACGAAGGCGTTTCATTATTGCAATGTCCCCACGTCGTGCGGCTATGTGCAATGGAGCGTCGCCCAGACGATCCACAGCATCGAGCAACGCTCCGTTTTTAATAAGTTCGCAGGCCAGATACTCATGTCCTTTGTTCACGGCGAGGTGCAGTGGGCACTGTCCGAGTTGATTGGTTGCGTTGGGATTGGCCTTTCGTTCAAGGAGCAGACGGGCAAACCCGAAATTGCCTGTGGAACAGGCAAAATTCAGATACGCATTGCCTTTTGCATCAATGGGACTCGCAAAATCTGCTCCTTGTTCGATTAACTTTTCCGCCAGATCGTTCTGATGCCGTTTCGCTGCAATGAGCAGGGCAGGCGAGCCATCAAAATCTTTCGCGTGAACACTTGCTCCGCGCGCAATCGCTTCCTCAAACTCTTGCTCGCTGCCTCGTTTAATCGCTTCAACTAACGCAAAATTGGGTAACACACCGCCTCAAACACGGCCGGGTTGTTACGGCCATTGACGGTTGATTTATAGAAACAAAAACCTTTAGGCAAGCGAAAATGCATCTGACTGACCACGTAGACGTGAACCCAAAACGAGTATTGGCCAATTGCGTGAAACTGCTGATGTTTTTCAATAATCGTGTTCAAAAGAGCGACGGCGGAGGTTTATGATTAATATCCTTAGCATTACCTCAGTCCATGCGCGCAAGTGAAGGAAACTTCATTTTTCTTGGCGTTTACGCCTATTATCCCGAAATCGGTAGTTTGGTAGGCGTTGCGTGTCGTTGCAGAGTGTTGCAAACCCAGACTCTTTGTCATGCGGAAATTCTACGGCGACATTCGTCGTCGAACTTTTTGTCCTCGCAATATTTTATTTTATGTGCGCAGATTGGGATTCTCGCGGAGAGTATGCTTGAAACTAGCGAGCAGCTAGCGTTGGATGAGCGCCGCCCAACGTTCTTTAAACCTAAAAGGTATCCACTGAAAACGTAGCGAGTTATCGTTGAACGCCTTCGACCCAGTGTTCGGCAAACGAATGCGACTGTTCCGAGTGATCTAGTCGAGAAGAAGCCAGTGCCTAAAAAGTATTTATGTCCCCTTTGGTCGTATCAGAGAACTGCGTCACTGAACCGGAAGCAGATTGCAACAGCACGCGCCATTGTGCTGCCACGGCAGCCTCTGAAAACCTTTCGATGGAACTTCGGCAGTTTTGTATCAATCTATGATGTAAGTCTCCGTCGGAGAGTATCTGCACAATCCTCTGCGCAAATGCATCTAAGTCACCTTCAGGAATCAACGCACCGTTATGCCCATCTTGGATCAGATCTGAAGGACCATATGGCACGTTGAATGATACAACCGGGCAACTTGCTGCTAGCGATTCAAGAACGCCGAGTGCGAACCCTTCGCCTTGACTGGTTAGAATTGAAAGTCCCGCCGCAGAGTAGACTGATTGGGGATGTTGAGTGAATCCATTGACCGATATAACGTGGCCCAATCGCCGCGTATTCACGTCATCAATAATTTGCTGCATTCGGTCGCCCCAACCATAGAAGTCCATACGGAAATCCGCATACTTCGAGTGAACACGCGAAAAAATTTCAATGGCCAAACGGTGACGTTTCTCTGGAGTATACCTCGCAATATAGACGACTCTAAACCGCTCACGGGGTCGATCAACGGCTGTCGCCTGGTGTCTAAAAACGCCAGGCGGAATGGCGTGAATATTCGTGACCTTGAAGCGAGCTTCAAGGTCGAGTCGTTGGTTTTGCGTTCCGACCACCACTGCCGGAAATGCCTTCAGATCCCGCAAAACTAAGTCGAAGTTTGCGTTGGTCGGGCCGTTCCAAATTCCGTTTACTAGCTTTGTGTGAACCGCGTGCAGCACAGGAATCACTGCAACTGATTTCGGACCATGTTCAGCCATCAAGCATAACAATGGTTCTGCAAAAAGTCGGATTCGATCGCAACAAAATATTGCCTGACCTTCGGTTTGGTTAACCAAGCCCTGTAACCAGTGTAGGATGAGTTCGCCTTCGGAAAGGAACTCAACACATTGGCTTCCATTCTGGTGGGATACAATATTTGCAACCGAGATTTTGCCGCTGATTGGCTTGTAAAACTTCGTGAGAACGATCTGTCGTTCCTGATTAAAGTACACTTCATGTTGGACGAATCCAGTTGCGAAGTCGAAAAACTGTGTTCGGCTGAGCATTCCAGAGCTATGGAAGACATCTCGCTTCCAAACGCGTCCCTCACACAAGGAGTTGACATGCTGAAGGTATCCGTGATCCTCGGAGTATTTGCAAAACGCAATTGGGCGTCCCTTTGCGTCGAAAATCTTACGATCCGGACTACCCGAGAGTTGCTCCGCTCGCCCTTCTACTACAAACGGATGCAGCGAACACTTCAGCCGCAGTTGCGCAATCTCACTGAGCCCTAAATTTGAATTGATTCCTTGAAGTTCGTCGTAAAGGTTTTTGAATTGCAGGGTTTCTGTTATTAAGCCTTGAGTTATTAGGAGTTGTCGAATTTCTGGAAACTGCGGCTCATAGCGCACGGTACAAATTACTGGTGTGACCGCTAAGTACTGCTCAAAGAGCCGAGCACGTTGAAGGGCCGCGTTTTCTATTCCTGTGCGTTGGCGGCCAATGTGTCCGTTTAGGAAGTATGCTGTAGAGTTCTTTTGCGCATGTAATCGCCCGCTTTGCATATTATGCCTCGGCCAAGTTGCGCGCCCATTTTTTGCAGCGTGAGAGGGTTCCAATGCAAACGTCGCAAGCAAGTATCGTACCAGGGGTGCTGGGCAAGACAGTCGCGACAAAGACAATTAATGGTGGTTCGGAACTGTAGCGGAAGACTCGCTATGCGCTGCGCATTTTTTGAAGCCGAATATATTGTTAAAAATTCGACATAACACAACGCTAGTGCGGCGCCACTTGCACGTCGTCTAAATAGCCCAGTAGTCGCATAGTTTCGCTGTGAGTTTCGACGATGCGGCGAGCTTGATCCGCCGTCAAGACATTCTGCCATATAGAGGCCGCTCCCCGTCGGAAAAAGCTGCCGCTATTGGATTTACGACTCTTTTCCTTAAATCCTTGTTGCTCTTCAAACTGTTTCAGCGCGGTGAAGGAACTGAATTTAATGGCTCGTTGCAGGCGATCTTCCTCATACGGCCACTTCAAACACTCGATTAGTCTGCGGAACTGGACATAAGGATTGGACAAGAGATCTTCGAAGCGAATGAGTAATATCGGAAACGCAGCCGCAGATAACCACGATTCAACGTGATTGCTCCATGTAGAAAGAAATTGTGGCGCGAAATCTCGATCCGATTCACCAATCGTATGGGTAGGATCAGCAAGGAGGTCAATCGCTTGATCGATGCTTATTCCGTTATGATCGGCAAGAGAGTCCACCAAATCTAACGGGTTGCGCACTAAGTAAATTCCTGCTGCAGAATACTCGTCATGGATCAGCGATTGTCCTTCATGGAGAATCCTCGCATTGTGCGTCTTGACTACTTGATGGTCGCCAATCTCGCGAGCGATTAACGCCTGGACCTTTACTCGCAAGGCGTCGATTTCGGTGCTTGACACGGACTTTGAAGGATGGTCGGACACCAATTGAAAGTAACGCAATCGACTTTCCGAGCGAGAAATTTTTCCAATCTGATTCGCGTCAATGGGTGCATATGCGTCGAACTGATAGGCCCGCAAAAAGGCACGTGTCCAAGTGTTTCCCGATTTAGGAAACGATGCGAGCCATTTAATTCGCTTTAACGTCACGGTGTAGCGTCCAAGGTTTAAATCTCCTCGTTTAATACAATCACAGTCCGTGACGAGAAAACGATTTTTGTTGGGAACTTTTTTGCGGTCAAATGCAACAAAGTGTTTCGGAAACATAAAGGGCCAGTTAAGCGTCCGAGATAATCGTTTATCGCATCTTTCCGCTGAACTCATTCCTCAGTGTAATTTAACAACTGAATACTGCTGCAAATAAGGTTCCGGTTCGTTTTTTTAACGTTGCGTTGAACGATTCTACAAACGCAGGACTGAGTTCACCTAAGTAATTTGATTCCACTTCATAAGTCCGCACCATCGTGATTAATAAGTACTTCCAAACTTCCAAAAACTTATTTGCTACAGATGCGAGCGGGCAAACTTATGACGGACCGACTGTTACGACGCGTGCTTTTACGAAAAACTGCGAAACGCAATTGGTTACGAACATCCCTTCGATTGGAAACCCTTGATCGGCGACAGATGTTTGCGGCCGATTTCCAAGCTTCGCTAGCATATCACAGTGAGGAAACGGTAATCGCGGCGGCAATTACCAGCAACGCCGAGCAGAGTTCTGAAACCCTAAACCATACTTTTCCCGCGGCGACTGAACCGCAAACTGCATCGACGCCCTCTCGTAACCCGCTCCCTTTGCCCACGAATTCGATTCTGGATAGCGATTACGAGGATATCTCACCTTCCGGCACATCGACCTCAACTAGCACTTCGACGAACACGAGCACCAGTACATACACGTCAACGTCAACTTCGACGAATACTTCAACGAGTACCAGCACGACCACGTCCAGTAGCACGTCTACAAGTACTCCGCCTGTTAATTTTAGTGCTACAACAAGTGAGACTTGGGAGTTTGGCCCGCCGCCTGGACGATTTACTGCCAGTTCGTCGTCTATGCCTTCGATAATAGTGTGGGAAATTGATTCCAAAGACTCAGACAGCGAAACTCTGCATCGAGCGATCTTGGGCGTTGACTATGGGCTGGAGGATGGTGACGCTAGCAGTCCGATGACATTCACAGAAGTGTCGCCGGGCTCTGGGGTGTACCGCTCTAATGCACGTCACACCAATGGAGCCTCTAGCTTTCAACTGTATGTAAACGCGGTTGACGACCCGTATTTGGAAGGAAATGAAACCGTCAATGCTCGTGTGTACGTGCCTTCAACCAATTTTCTCTCTTCCACCTCTATCGTAACAATTAAAGAAGATTACGTAGATGCGACATCGCAGAAGGATGAAAAAGCGGGTTGTTCATGTGGTTGTCCAACTTGTGATGGTGGGGATAAAACTGAATCTGAGTTGGCCAGCGGCAAATATAAAGTCGCTTCTGCCGATTCAATGGTCGTTTTTAGCACTCCCGGTCAATCAGGTTCATCGCCGGTTCTTTACGTAGGTTTACAGCTCCCTTCCAACAAAACTGTCCCGAGCAGTTTTGATGTAACCGTTCAAGTTGTCGAACCCGAACTCCGCTCAAATGGCAACATTAAAGGGCTGGGACGTAAGCCAGTACAGCTCCATGATCCAGACGTTGCTCCAGTTGTCAAATGGAACTTATCTCCGACCCTTCAGAAGGGCGACTATGTTTGGTTCTCAGTGCAGGTTGATCTCTCCGCTCACGCCTCCTCATGGCAGCGTGCGGGCGGGTCGAATCCAGCGGGCTCCTCTGGCGTTACCGATCAACTGATTCCCCTTGAAATCCTGGCACATCCTAATTTCCCTGCTCTAAACCCGGATAATTCGCCGGTTACCACCAACGACAAATTTAGTGGTTGGGTTGGTAGATTAACGCAGACGATGCGAGATGAACAGCAAAGTTCCATTTCACCTGGTTTGGGCGAAAACGTAGCGATTGCCGGAGTCGATCGGCTAATTCGCAATCAGAAAATAATGTCCGCAGATGTGCCTGCAGGTGGTGGAAGCAGCGGTGGGCAAGTCAAATTTGAACAGGGTTCAATGCTCGTCCGTGCGGACGGGAGTAGCTCTTGGTTTGCGAACAATGTGGGGGGCTCCGCTGGCACTCAAGATACCCTTTCTGGAGACACTATTACTGATCGTCAAGGAAACAAAAAGAAATTCGACACACTTGGCAACATGATTCAGCACATCGATGCCACCGGCAATATTACGACTTATGCGTACAACGCAAATGGCTCAGTGTCTTCAATAACTGACCCGCGTGGCCAAAAGACCAGCTTCACTTATTTCGTTGATGGCAGCCAGAGGAATTCTGCTTACATTGACACTGTAAACTCGATCTCAAACCCATCGCTTAATGTCAGGAAAACGCTCAGCTGGACTCCGAACAGCGTAGATGGGAAGAAATACTTCACTGTCACTTATGACGATCCTGACGGCGCTGGAGGCCGAGCGACAAGACAGGACGTATTTACGTACAATGCAACCGGACAGTTAACAAAGATTTCTCGTGGCGAAATCGGTGGCACACCCCGCGAAACCAACTTTTCGTATGGTAACGGCGACCGCGTGTCGAGCATCAGTTACGCAGATGGCTCAAGTTACACGCTGAATTTGACACGCCAACAAAATGCGCTGGTATCATCCACTTATCCTGGAGGTACACTCCCCTATACCGACCCTCTTGCATATACACCTAGCACTGATGGCAGCAATCCTATTCCCAATTACGCGGTCACTACCTACAAACGCTCGGAAACCAGTTCACCGCAACGGACAATCTATCAGCTCGACCATCGGGGCCGAGTCCTAAGAATGTGGGACACAGCGCAGGTTGAAGCCCTTGGTCTTAGCAGTGAATCATTGAGCAATCCGACATCTTGGGGAACCACGCAGTTTAACCTGCTTCAAGCCAACACGGATTTAAGCTACGAAAACACGCGTCAGGCCACCATGCGCGATGGATTGGGCAAAATAATAAGTGGTGATCTTGGCGAAGTGCTTAGCAGTTCGACCCCAGATCCTGACAAGATAGTGATCAATGGCGTACTGCAGTCCGATGGCCCTCTGACTCGCCAAACCACTACCAATACTTACAGCAATAACAATCTTCTAACGAGTCAGTCGCCGCTTCAGCCTGTCGAATCCTGGACTTGGAATGACACGTTCGATGTCATGACCTCTGCGACCGATGCAACGAACAATAAGTATTTCCAAACGGTTAATCCCACCACTGGTCTCGTTACCCAGCAACTCTGGACACAGACACAGCCTGTTTGGCAAAATTCGGTTAAGCCAGTTGATGTCAGTGGCGACGGAACGGTCTCTCCGCTAGATAGTCTACTGGTCATTAACTACTTAAATGCGAACGGCGCTATCCCTATTCCCGCAAGCGCCACTCATACGGCACCGTTTGTCGACGTTAGCGGCGATGACTATTTCAGCTCCGAGGACGTATATTTAGTCATCAATTATCTTAGCAATCCAGGTTCATTGACCGACGTGAGCCCAGTGGGTAGCACCAGTCGCAAAGTCGACATTCTGTACAATACCAGTCCTACATTGCCCAAAGGATTGGTGTCGCGTGAGACAATCACGACCGGCCGGGCGGCGAACAGCACTGTAGATTATGCTTACTACAACACACCAACTGATCCCGTCAGACACGGGCGGCTTATGTCGGTAACTGAGGCTCAGGGGACCAGTCTTGCTGCCACTACTTCTTACGAATATGACAACCGCGGGAACGTGAGCAAAGTGACAGATCCCGCAGGACGTCAAACGCTCTTTTATCACGACAGTCGCGATCGACTTACCGCAGTCCTTTCGCCAGATCCAGACGGCAGCGGTAGTTTGCTCCCCACGCTGATGCGCTATGACTATGACGTGTTCGATAATGTCATTGCGACCGAACTTGTTAGTTCTTCGCTAGTCGGCAGCCAACTAGTTGTTACTGCGCTGTCAACAAGCTATGTGTACGACTCAGGCAATCGACTCATTGCGTCCTACACGCAGAATCCGAGTTTGAAATGGTATCTTTATTTGAATGCAGGTGTCGTTACACGCTCTTCTAGTCAAGCAACCGCTCTCGCGGGCACTGTACTCACACCGACCGCGCTGGCCGCTTATGCTGCGGCGAATTCGCAAATCGTCAACACGCCGGTGGCTAACCAGAGTTATCAAGGACTGAAGACTAGCTACGACTATTTTTCAACTCCGAATGTCGTTACGGTGACCGAGCGGGATGTCACCGTGGGTGCATCTTCGGATCGCACGAGCACAATGACCTATGACGCCCTGGACCGAGTGATCAAAACTGTTACTCCTGCACCAAGTTCCGGGATCACGACGACCGCGTCGGATCAAACTGAAAATGGTGGCTACGTAACGCGCACTACGTACGACAATCTCGGAAACCTGAAGTCCGTAACGGACGGACTGAACAACACTACGTCCTATGATTACGATGCCCTCAATCGCTTGGTACGTATTGCACAGCCCAATCCAGTTTCAGGGGCAAGCTATGACAGTACAGTTGCTTATCAAGCCAATCGTCTAGGCTGGGCCGTTACAACTACCGATCCTGCTGGTCACACTGTCATCGTTCAAGCCGATGCCCTTGGTCGGCCCGTTGCCACCCGTGGCGATACAGTTTCTCAATCCGTTCGGTACTGGACTGATGGTACGGTGCGTTCGAGTATGCAGGCAGATGGCACTTTCAGCCAGTTGGATTATGACGCTCGTGGGCGATTGATCTCTGCCAAGGCACCGGCCATTTCTGGCACGGCGGCGGTTACCAGTTATGCATATTCTGTTGATGGCTTGCTGAATAATATTACTGACCCGCTAAGTCGCGTCACCAGTTTTACCTATGACGCTGGCGGTCGCAATACTCGGGTTACTCAGCCTGATCCCGATGGAACCGGTCCGCTCGCCGCATCCTACAGCAGCTTTGCCTATGATGGGCTTGGCAATCTGTTGCAATCGTCCGATGCACTCGGTCATGCGACGAGCTACAGTTACGATGCTTGGTTCCGTCCGCTCGCCACGACCGATCCGCTCGGACAGGTTACCACCAACAGCTACGATGCGTTTAGCAACCTGATGAGTGTTACCGATCCTCTAAGCAACGTCACTTCGTACAGTTACAATAAACTCAATCAGCTTGTATCGGAGAATAAGCCGGACGGCGCGACCAACCACTTGCGGGGTTATTCCTACGACGGAGTAGGCAATCTGCGTTCGATGGTCGATCGCAACGTTCGCACGACGGAGTTTGCGTATGATAAACTCTATCGCACCACCACGGAGACTTGGAAAACGGGCAGTACCACGGACCACACTTTTGGCTACAGCTACGACACGTCGGGTAACTTGATTGCGCTCGATGACTCTGATCCGCTAGCCACTGATTTTCAGTTTGTGTACGACAATCGCAACCAGTTACAAAACGAACGTCAGTTGACTGGTCTGGTTGGTACAAGCGTCGTTTTGGATCGCAATTACGATGATGTCGGTAACCGCACTGGCCTAGCCGCAAATTTCGGAGGCACGCTGTCAGGGATATCGATCGTCGGTGGTATTTCTGATTTCCAGAACACTTATGCTTATGATTCAATGTACCGGCTGAAAAGTGTTACTCAAAGTCAAGTCAGTGGTGGTAACGCTGTAGCACCAAAACTAGCGAACTTTGGTTACAACACAGCTTCGCAGTTAACAGACGTGCGTCGCTATTCTGCTACGACTTCCACACCCACTGCGTTGGAAGTTCACAGTCGCATGGGTTACGACCAGAGTGGTCGGTTGACGAGCATCACACATGGCAAAACAGAAATCGCCTCCGGGCAGACTTGGAATGGCACAAGCACCTTTCCAGCGTCGCTTGGAGCAAGCAATACGCTGGCCGCCTACTTCTTGAGTTACGACCAAGCCAATCGAGTGACAGATTTTTCATCGTCGTGGGATGCATTCAAGACTAGTTATGCTTATGACAATCGGGATCAATTGACGTCCGCTTCATCGGCAACAATCAGTGGCCTCACGCCGCCGTTTGCACTGTCATCCGCTGAGTCCTATAACCTGGATAGTAAGTAAGCGCCCAGGGGCACCGTATTAGAGGAGGGGCTAGCGATGGCGGGCTATTTCTGTTTAGCGGCGAGTACGCGGCGGCGGGCGGCGTCTAGCTGTTTGCGGTCGGCTTTGTCGCGGCGCTCCTCGGCTCGGTAAGTGCG
>JANODD010000382.1:0-6740 GCA_031412515.1 Planctomycetia bacterium
CATCGAAAAAGTCACGTTGGGGTAAGGGGCGGTGCGCCTTGAATCGACTCAAATACCAATTAGCTCACCCAACTTGCCATCTAAATGTTCGAAATCAAGTTGCCAACCAGCCAATTGCTCAGTATGAATAATCCGGGTTAAGACTTGCGAACCTCGGGACAACCGTTTCATAATTCTCAATCGAGGATTTGAGAATTTAGAGATTCCATCTCAACTAATTTGGGCCGCTCCGCCGAGCATTTCATTTTCTGGCATGGAAATTGCGCAAGATGGTCAATGGTGCGCGTTGTTCAATGAGTCCAAGTTTGCCGTAATTAATTTGCGACAGGCTTCGGGTAGGAAGCAACCGATAACTTTGGATTTACAACCTGGTCCGATCAGAGGAATCGCGTTTTCAAGCCAAAATAACGTGCTTGCCGTAAGTTTTGGGGATCAAGTTAGGATCATCGATCTAGTTTCCGAAAAGAGTCTCAACAACTTCGAAGTTCAGGGCGCGTCGAATCTGGAATATACGCCGGATGGAAAACGACTATGGATTGCAAATCAAGACGGCTTAGTAAGCTTGCGAAGTACCGACGGCACCCTTGCTCTGAAGATACCTGCTACACGAACTGGGGCGGCTGTATTCGCCCAGGACTCACGGGAACACTGGATAGTTACTGGGGGTGCGGAATCACTTGCCCGTCGTTGGAAGGTTTCCGACGGTGGAGCAAGTGGAAGCGCCCGTGTTGACACGTTGACAAAGTCGTTGAAAATTTTCGAGAAGCACGGTTTGCTGCTCGTGATATCTGAAGACGATTCACTGACGCTTCTTAAATGGGCAACGTTAGAGAGAGTGCTACGTATACTGCCACAAGGGGCGAAAGTATTGGATGCCGCGATCAATGCAGATGGAATGAGGATTGTAGTTGTCGACACGAATTCAGTCAGCCTGTTAGATTCAAAATCGGGCATTAATGTGATGACGCCAATTACTTTCCCGCAACCGATCATTGCTGCAAAATTGATTGACTACGGAAGACAGATTATCGCGTTTGACGATCATGGAAACTTGAAACGATGGGAATTACATAGACCGCTTACAATCAGGAATCGAGGCGATGCTACAGAATAATAACGGTGTTGCCTATTATCTGATGCGTTCGAATAAGTGCGGAAAATTTTCTGGGAACGCCTTACTTGCTGCCCGCGGACGTGGTCAAATTCGCGAGACAGACGCTATTCGAAGATCGGGCTCCAAAGAGTGGTTGTCCCCCACTGAATTTGATTGGCTTGAATTAGAGCGACTTGTCAGTGCGGAATCATCGCTCATTTCAAGCAGTGGAATGCCAGACATCGAGTATGGCACACATGGAATTGGACACGAAAAGGGACTTGGGTCCGAGAAGGTTCCTGTGGCTTCCTTGTCGACACAATCTGATGAGATCGCATCTACAGCACCCAACACCCTCGTTAGCAAGGATGCAAAGCCTGATAATTCAAGCTTTTGGTGGAACGACCCATCCTGTGAACGAGTGAATGTCAGTAAATCACGATTGTCGACAAAGCTGCTCCTTGTTGGGGGCGTCTCTTTAACAATTTTAGGATTCTTTGCATTTAGTCACTTCTTTTCGGTTTCTAAAACTGAAACGGCTTTTACGTTTGGCCCATTCTCGCAATCATCGTCAGTTGCGGACGATTCCACTAATTCAGTCGAAGAAGTTATTGAAAACGATGTTCTGGTCGAAAAAACTGAACCAGTGATTTCGAGCGATTCCATCGAAGAGGAGGTACCTCCCGCCACCCCATCTCCGCTCGTAGAAGCGAACACGGTGCCAACGCTACAGCCACCAGTAACTCCATCATCCTTCAACACGGTACTTCTGCCGGAATTCGCCTATCCATCCGTGTCTTTGCCCACTTCGGACTTAGACCAAACCTTCAGTTTGATTGTCGCAAAACTGAAGTCCCATTTGGCCGCGACCCAAAGTTTGAGTGCATACCAAAAAGAGTGGTTAACGCTCTCATCAGAGATTTCTGAATGTACAGTCCGAATACGCAATGACGAGAACCTACTGCAAACTGCGAATCCCAGGATTCAAACCAAAACTTTTTTGTTGAATCAGTACTACAGCGAGTTGCGTTTAGGGATTACCGGGCGCGAAGACATGGTTGTCAAAAAGAATGAGTTGGAGCATGAGATTACAGCATTAAACATGGAGTGCTATCGT
Source organism: Planctomycetia bacterium (assembly GCA_031412515.1). Classification (GTDB taxonomy): domain Bacteria; phylum Planctomycetota; class Planctomycetia; order Pirellulales; family Pirellulaceae; genus Aureliella. Next base: position 2,211 of record JANODD010000382.1, read on the forward strand.
GCCAGGCAATCGCTACCAAACCTCAGAAACAATTTGCTTTACCAGACCGAGCGACTCAAAAAAGTAATGAATCATGTCGTCACATTGACGACTCAAGAGCGCGTAAGCCAAGCCCAATTGATGGAAGCAATCGACTTTTTCGGCGAAGAGCCTCTCGAACTACATCGACGAATCAAATTGTACACAGAATCGCAGCTCGGCGAGAATCCAGAGTTTCTACTCGGGTATCTGGTCCATGGATATTCGTGTTTGATACTCGGCGAGCAGGAACTGGCCCTGCGCGACGCAGAGAACTTTCAAACGCAAGTTCAACTTATTCCTGACGAAATCCGACTCCTGCGCAACCAAGTCCTCCCGCGTTATCTCTCATTGATGCGGGCGTTGGCGGTACATGCAAAAGGACAAAAGGACGGTTGGCGGACAAGACCGAATGAAACTAACATGATAACAGATGCGTCGCCCGATTTTGCAGAAGCTTGGCTTTTGCGGGGCATGGTTGAAGCTGAGACTCGCACCGCGCGTGAAGCCGAAGAGTGGTTTCGCAGAGCAATCCGGATGAAGCAAGAAGACCCTCGCATTCACCGCATCGTAGTTCGCTATCTTCAGAAAGCAAAAAACTGTCCACCACAAGTTTTAAGTCAGCACTTAAAAGAGCTTGTTTCACGATCGACGAACGATTGGCGTTCGTGGTACGTAGCCTGTCAGGCCGGTTTGAGTTTAGGAGACACGGAGTCCGCTCAGCAGTATTTCAGCAAGATCCCAAGAACTGAATTTAGTGCGGAAAAGCTTGACGAACTTTCAAAAGATCCACGCCTACAAAAAGTCGATTTCCAATTTAGGAAATAAATTGCGCGGTACAAAAATTCCGCCACATGATTTTTGCTCTGGCGGTGGTCAAGAAACCGTTCTTTATTGAAAATTGGTAAGATACCTTTCGCGGACGATTGCACAATGAAACGCAATAAGTGATGCCTCAGGGATAGTCTCCTGCTTGAATCGCAGCAAGAAACGGACTTCTGACAGGAAGCGTTGGACCTTACTGGGATCTACGCCAAGCGTCGCTATGATATGATTTGAGCTGTCCCGCCTAGCTCTTCGCGACAAGCAAATCTGTCCTTGGAAAAGTCAAACACTGTCGGTGAATCGGCCGCTCGAATTGGTGGCAAGTGTTCCCTTCCACTGTGTCCTCTACGGTGGTTGTACCAATCCATGGTCGTGCGAAGAATGTAGTTCAAATGCTCTTCGCTCACTACACAAAACTCGCTCAGTACTTCATGTTTGATTGTCTGTATCACTCGTTCAATAAAGGCCTGCAGGTTCGGCGATTTGATCGGCGTTATTTTGATTTCACGGCCCGAAGCTGTGAATGCTTGGTCGAACGCCGCAACGTATTTTGTATCCCGATCACGCTGAATGATCTCGCATGGCAGGTTCTCTTCTTGCAAGTGCATTTCAAAGTTCCGAGCTGTCAGTGGGCGCTTTCGGGCTTCAATGCAAGGCCAAGAAAGGCCAATCAAGGATAAAGGGGACAGTTGGCGCTTTGGCGGAAACGTTGGGCCCGCCATTTAAGAATGCTCGTGTCGATGTGTAATCCTGCTGCGGCCGAGTCGGGTATCTGAAGTACGGTGCGCATTACTGGATTTCACGACTACATCGTGTTATGCTGTGGCAATGGTCACCACGATTCTCGACAAAATGCTGCAACCAGCTACAGATGAAATGCCTCCAGAGTTTGCCCGCAAACTCCTAAGCCTGCGTGCCGATACGGAGCTGCAGTCAAGAATCGAAGAGCTGCGTTCAAAAGCAAACATGGGGAACATTTCCAGCGACGAAGAACTGGAGTACAAAGAGTTTGTTGAAGCAGTTGACATTATTTCGCTGCTGCAAGCAAAAGCTAGGCGAATTCTCTCCGCGCAACAAGATTAGCCATGAATCCGGTTACTCGTTCGCAAGTTCGGCAGCGTGCGGATTTCAAGTGTGAGTATTGCCAAATCCCGGAAGCGGCAACTCCGTTTATCTCGTTTCATATTGAGCATATTGTCGCTCAGCAGCATCTGTGCGACGATAGCCTCGATAACCTGGCATTAGCATGCGATCGCTGCAACGCGTACAAAGGGCCAAATCTGTCTAGTATCGACTCTGATTCGAATTCGGTCGTCGAACTCTTCCATCCTCGCCGCCATGAATGGCGCGACCACTTCGAGTTGAAGGCAGGTATTGTCCAGGGAAAAACGGCTTCGGGTAGAGCCACCATTCGCTTGCTGAACATGAACGCATCCAGACGAGTTCAGCTCCGGCAGGAATTCGCAGAAGCTGGCGAGTAAGTGAAGCTGAGCGAGTTTCCCGCCAACTCATCGAGCGATGTGACTGCGAGGATACATGTGACGCTCAGCCATTTTCGGAGTTCGTGCAGTGGCTCGCATCGCGACGACAGCCTTGGACTTGAATGCCGCTCAGGCAATCTACTCCACAGCGATTTTCTCGGATTCCAGATATCATAGTGAGAATGTGGCGTACGCGGCCCATGGTCGCCAGGATTGTCTGTCATAAAATCGAACTACCCGTTCCGCAATCCGTGACTTTATTATGAAAGGACTCGTGCAGTGGCAGACTTAACACCTACTCAGAGGCGCTATCTCGCGTACATTCATGCCTACACCGAAGGTTTTGGTTTGCCGCCTGCGGAATCAGAGATTGCTGCCGCGATTGGCGTCTCGCCACCGTCCGTGAACCAAATGATGAAGGCACTCGAGAAGAAGGCGATCATTCGACGACAGCTTGGCGTCCCAAGGTCGATTGAGATTTTAATTGCTGTCGATGCCATCCCGAAATGGAACGGCAAACGCATCACGCGCACCGTCAGGGAGTGGACTCTCGGCAAGCCAACAATGAAAAGCGCCAGGCAAGTAAATGAACGAGGGGACGCAACCTATCGCTTCAAGATCACTTTGCAAGACGCCGATCCGGTGATTTGGCGGCGGATCGAGACGAAGGACGTAACACTTGGAAAACTGCATGAGCTGATTCAAGCTGCAATGGGCTGGACGAATTCGCATCTGCACCAATTTGAGATTGCTGGAACCCGGTATACCGATCCACGATTGATGATGAATGGCTTCGACGACTTTGGCGCGATCAGCTACAGTGGAATGTGCGTCAGCGATTTGGTCGCCAAGCACAACTCCAAGTTGCGGATGGGCTACGAATACGATTTTGGAGACGGTTGGCAGCATGAGGTTATCCTTGAAAAGGTGACGGAATCTGAGCCCGGAGTTAGATACCCCCGCTGTATCGATGGCGAGCGAGCTTGTCCGCCTGAAGATGTCGGTGGCGTTTACGGATTCGCGGACTACGTTGCTGCAATCATGAATCCAAATCACAGCGAGCACGATGTACTTCTTGAGTGGAACGGCCCGTTTGACCCTGCGGAATTTGACGTGACGCAAGCTACCCGGCGCATGAAGAAAGGACTACCGGCGTGGTAAAGAAGGGAACGAAAAAGCCTCGCGAGCTTGTGAAAACCGACCGATTTCCGGCTATCGAAAAAGAGCTTCGCAAACAGACGAAGGCAACTCTGATAGAGATGATGTTGATGATTGCGAAGGAGCACCCTGTTGTTTCAAGAGATTTGGAAGTCCGGTTAGAAGTCGAGAAGCCGGTGGATCTGCTCGTCTCTGACGTATCGTCTTCAATCGATCGCGCAACGGATTTCGATGAACGCTGGATGAATTACAACTTCGATGTGGACTGGCAAGCTTATGCTGAAGTTCGAAAGGGGCTCTTGAAACTTGTCGACCTTGGGCAATTAGAGTATGCAAAGTCACTTGCGCTCAAACTGATGAAAGATGGTAGCTATCAAGTTGCATGTAGCGACGAGGGATTGATGACAGACGAGATCAACGAGTGCTTGAGGCCAGTGATTCGTGCGGTCAAGACTGCTGGCGGCGAGGGAGCAGCCAGATGGGCGAACGAGATGCATATCGCCGACCAAGTTGGGTTTATCTGCGACAAGGAACTGGCACAGCTACGGGGCAAGTCGTGAGCGAGTATCAGGACATAGTTTTTCAGGCAGTTGATGGCCCGTTAAATGACAAGCGGTTGGAATTCGCACAGCGACAGCCCACGCGCGCTGAAGTGTCGCGATGGTCGTTGTCCGTCGAGTACCATTACAGTTCCTTTCGTGCCGATGTCGCGAAGCATGCCCGCAAAGCCGCAGTCAAAGCCAAGCGAGAGGCAGCCAAGGCGGAGCGGAAGTAAGTGCCAAAGATTCAATTTTACCGAACCAGCCCAGAGAGATATTCAGGATGCTTTCAATTGGTGGTCGGAAAACCGTTCCGCCCAGCAAGCTGCTCAGTCGTATCGCTTGGCTTAGAAGAAGTGTTCAACGAATATCAATCGCAATTAAGAACGAGCCATTTTCGCAGGGTGGTTCCGGAGTGGGTTGCGGTTTTGCTGGTGCGTTGAGAGGCTAAGTAGGTTTGCTTGATTCAATGTATCCATTCAACTCGAGGGCGGATTCCCTGAGGGTTT
>JANODD010000383.1:0-5014 GCA_031412515.1 Planctomycetia bacterium
GCCGCAACGTGTTAGAGAGCGTCCCGCTTAGGAGTTTGAACTGAAGCTGATCATTACGGTGGTATAGTCTTATCAGCCGGAAGGCGTTAGCCTCCGGTTGTGTATTGAACCGGAGGCTAACGCCTTCCGACTGATAGATCACCTGTAAATCCGCGTTTTCAAGTTCATTCCTAAGCAGGACGCTCTCTAGCGCACTCCGGCTAATCCTAAAATTTGAGTTTGACGCTCTACTATTGCGTTATCACAGTTTGATCTCGGGTGGCACGCTCTGAGGCTTTGCGATGGACGTGTATTGGATGACACTCAGCACGCCCTTCGCAAAGCCTCAGAGCGCGCCACCCGTGAAGTTCATTCTGGATAAATGACTGGACCTCCATTCGACCTAGAAACCTCCATTCTTCGGGTGCAACTATGACGACCGCTTGCCCGCAACCTGATGTTCTTCGTGGTTACCTGCATGGGAAGTCCACTGAAGTTGAAACAGAGACCATTGAAAATCACATTGCGACTTGCTCAGCTTGCCAAATCCTCCTTGAGTTTCTCTCAGAGCAATCCGACTCGCTCATGCATGAAATTGTGGACGCCGTTAGGTCACGTGCGCGAGTTCATGTGGCGGTAGGAGACGACGTAGTTTCGGCAATGCGCGAGGACAATGCTGGGCTCCCTGACGGCTCCTCGCAAGGCCACGGTGGCCGCGAACGTCCATCGAGGATCATCGGAAGCTATCGTCTTTTGGAGTGTATTGGTCAGGGAGGAATGGGCAGTGTCTACCGCGCCTTGCATGTGCATTTGGAGAAAGAAGTAGCACTGAAGCTCCTCAAGCCAGAGCGAAGAGGATCTCCAGAGGCAATTCTGCGATTTGAGCGTGAAATGAGGCTATTGGCACGCTTGAACCACAGCAATATCGTCAGAGCCGAATTCTGCGGTGAGCAGGATGGTTTGCCGTATTTTGTGATGGATTTTGTCAGAGGAATCAATCTCAATCAACTTGTGCGACGTGTTGGACCGCTGCCTGTCCAGGACGCCTGCCATATTGTTTGTTTGGCTGCTTCAGCGCTGCAACATGCGCACGATCAAAGTGTTATTCATCGCGATGTAAAGCCTTCTAATCTGATGCTTACTCCCGATGGAAACGTCAAACTGCTCGACCTCGGGTTAGCGCAGATTCTAGAAGTTAACGGAGCGGATGCGCTTTCTCGCGCTGACCAAGTTTTGGGTACGTTGGATTACATGTCTCCGGAGCAGCTCTCCGGGCGACATCAAGTCACCTTTCAATCAGATATTTATAGCCTTGGAGTCACACTCCATGAATTGCTAACGGGCCTGCGTCCCAACGGACGGCTCGGCTTACCTCCGCGGGCATCGGAAATTCAATCCATTCGACCAGATGTCGACCCATCGTTGGTTTCGCTGGTCGCTGACATGCTGGCCGTCGACCCAAACAGGCGACCGCTATCGATGTCCGAAGTCGAGTCACGTCTGAAGCAAATCGCATCGCCGACTAAACTGTCCGCATTATTAGCCGAATATTATCGCTGGAGCAGCCGAGGGCTGCCATCTGTAGCTTCAGGGTTTGCGAAAGCAGATACCCAGGCAAGCGCCGCGCATTCGACAGATAGGCTATCAACTTCGACAGCTTCGGATAATGCCAACCCACCGGTCGCTTTGCCAAAGTTGCAGACATGGAAACACGCAAGTTTTTTACGAAATGCGCAGTCACTAACGGTATTAGGCTGTATTGCCGTCGTCAGCATGATGGCTGTCGCTCTGTGGCGCGAAGGTGCAACAGATTCAATGGTTCAATGGACAGGCACGAGCGATTTTGCTTCACAACTTTTGCAGGACGGTCTAGTAAGCTTAGTAAACCTAAAGACAGGAAAAGTGGATGAGTTGATCAGGCAAAATTTGAAACTGCCTGCCGGGAAATACAAGCTGCATTACGACTTGCCAATCGATATCCAGGCGGAGGGTACTCTGATCGAAATTGCGCCTGGGAGTACCCGGACACTGAGGATTGAAGCTCAACTTAGGGAAGTTTTTCAGCATCCAGTCCTCCCTTATGTTGGAGCGTTTGCCACTTATTATGGAGTGATTAGCCACGCAGGCTGGGGCGCAGACGCGAAAGCGATGGCCTACACACTCTCTCTTGAGGTGTTGGCGGAAGAGGACAACTCGCCCGACCTGCGACTATACAAGTGGTTGCTAGTCGAGATCACCGACGATGATTGCCAATACACGGAGACCGCCTACATCAAAGTCGACGTCAAAAGTTGGGAAATCGCGAAGAAACTAGAAATTTCCGAAGGTTGGATTCAGGCTTCAGGTCCGGAGATCGAGCGATTCCTGTCAGAACGAGCGGCGTCTTCAAGCGGCGATGGCCTGGTGGTGCCCTTCGATTGTCGGCACGACCTATTAAGTGAGGTCGAAGGCCTCAATCTTCCTAAACGGCGACTTAGTGTCCAAGATGCCATTGCGTTGTTCTTTGCTGCCGATGATGACATGCCGATTGCTGCGGCACCGATCCACATTGCGAGGCAAAAACTGGTCGAACAACAACGCAACGAATGGCTCGGCCCGGTCAAAACTTATAATGGAATAACCAACTGTTATGTTGCAAGTTCAAGGACGAAGGATCAAGCCGATAACGAAGTCGGATACCGGATAGCACGGCACAGGAGCGACAGCTCGTACCCCTTTGCCATCGTTGAGATCCAGGTGACAACTCCAATCCTTACAGCGACCTGCACAACGAAGGTCGCGGGAACGGCAAAACCGGATAAAGAACGGATAGAAAGAAAATTCACGGCTCTGAAAAGTGCAGCATTGAAAGGTGCAGCATTGAAAGGTGAAGCATCGAAAGGTGATGCATCGAAAGGTGAAGCATCGAAAGGTGAAGCATCGAAAAGTGCAGTTTTGGAAGATGAAGCTTTGAAAAGTGCAGCGACTCTAATTGCGCCAGTCGGGCAAAACGATTTTGCGCAGTATCAAAAAGATTTTGAAGAGTATACTGAATGGTTCACCAATGGAGCATTTTTGCCGCCAGTCGAAGTGATTCCGCGAAGGCGCGGTTTAGCATCGGAACCCAAGCCTGTCGAATCCCCCAAGACCGTCGAGGCTCCCGCGCGTGTCGATCCTCCGAAGCCCGTCGCCCCCCGGGAGCCCGTCGCCCCTCGCAAGCCTATCGAACGGACTGGTAGATTTGATTTGGCGATGATGCCCAAGGTCCCTGCGCTTACCATTTGGACGGGAAGTATCTCTCATGGTAGCCACCGCCGAGAGAGCGTCATCTTGAATGCTAGGATGCTTGGGACTGCAAGCGCCGAGGGTCGAGAATACCGCTGGATCGAATTGGCCATTTCGTCATCGATGGAAGGCCATCCAGATTGCTGGGAAGCGGCCCGCCTGATCGTTGACGCGGCCGCGTATGACAAGGATAATGTTCTTTCGATTAAGCAAGGATGGATTGCCTATGGCGACTGGGAAAACGTTTTCAAGATTCCTGACAGCGGAAACCTCGATGAGGTAGTGGAACTGCGCCTGCAACTTCAGCAACAGCTCCAAGTCGATCGCGTCGGTGTCAATGATGCTTTGTCAAGTTTGTTCAATGCAGAACTGAGGCCTAAGACCCCTATCAGTGGGCTGCGCGCAATTATTAATGGGATTCTAGCTGGCAAGGAACGCGAGTCCGTACCAGAAACCCGTTCCCTTAGAAATACGACCTATGTTGGTGAGTGCTGGAAGTTTCCTGATCATCCTGCGCCGAACAGCTTATTGAATTACTCGTTCTTCCGTAGTCCTCAAGTTCCTTTTGGTTTTGTTTCCGTTAACCTTACCGCTGGGGGCATAAACATCAATCTCGAAGTAGATCGGGTAGCGGTCGCAGAAAAACCCGGATTTTCAGACAGTATTTTTCCTAAGTCGACAGAGCTTTTGGAAGCACTCAATCGTAATATGGCACGGCTACCCACCGATCCCAATTGGCGCGTATGGGCGTGGACAGATAACGGAAAAACATACATGACCTGGGCGGAATTTGGTGGGACGCTCAAAAGGCAAACTGGTCTCGATGTGCTATTACGAAATGGAGAGGGAACAGAAATTTGCGTTCCGGAACGACTGCTTCGAATAAAAGACCAAGATTTCGTGCGTAAAGGTCGTCACTGGGTAACATTTTCAGACAATCCGCAGCGCGTTCTTGTAGAGGATAAAGCTAACGAGTTAAAGTTCCAGCTCACGAATGGATCAGTGCGCACTTATAAAGATTCACTAGCAAAAGTAGATCAAGTATGGCTCAGTGCCTTGCGAGCTGCAATTAATCGAAAAGCATCTTTAACTAATAGTGTCAAACAATGGAACGCCTTCACAGGCTATGTGCGATGAACTTGCCAAAAAATTCTCGTGGAAAACCTCCCCTCGATGATCTTGAGCAATACCGCAGGCGTGATGCTGACCGCTTGCAAGGATCTAGAGGATTTCCGCGGGACAAGCGAAGCTGAACTAAAAGCTTGGTTAATTCAAATAACGTCGAATGTTATCGCCGACATTGGGCGACACTACTCGCGTAAACGGCGAGACCTTGCGCGAGAACAGCCACTTGCTATACAGCTCCAACAATCCTCAGCTTTGCGACACAGGTCTTTGGTTGGTAAAGAAGCGACTCCAAGTGAAGGGCTGATTATTCAAGAGGATTCTAATCTGCTCATCGAAGCCTTATTGATACTGTTGGAAGATGAACGCACCGCCGTCGTTTTAAAGCATTTACATAGCTGGCCTATCTCTGACATTGCACTGCACCTTAACAGGTCCGATACGGCCCTCGCTGGACTGTTAAGGCGCGGACTCTCAAAACTGCGCTCACAACTACATAACGAAGACTAGCCCAACTTCCCCAACTCGAATTTTGGAAAAAAGTTAGTGGCTAGCAAGTTCTGTAGCAGTCGGCCTTAATGCACGGTTTGCCTCCGCTGGACTTTGGGTTTCGCTGAAATTTAATGTAGTGAGAAAACTCCCCGTC
>JANODD010000384.1:0-9614 GCA_031412515.1 Planctomycetia bacterium
TTCCGGCTGATAGACTTTAACCTCGGCAAGCGAATACTATCCTTACATTGAGTACAGCAATTCGAAAGTGAGTGACATTGGGCGTCCTCGCCACCTCTGCCGTCCAGCTTAAGTTAAACTGCGAACTCGGGCGATGGTGTATTTCTAGCTCACCAAATTGTGTGCTTCCTGCTAGGTAAGCTGGCAGGGAGCAGAACGCCAGACAATTGCTATATAAGTCAGCAGACTAGGCCAGGGGTGTGAGCGGTGGTGAGAAAGAATCAGTTTGGGTTTGTGCGAGTCACAGCGGCGGGGCATACGACAAGCATTGCCAATCCGCTTGCCAATGCAGCGGCTGCGATTGCGAGTTTGGATCAATTTTCAGACAGCGATGTCGTCGTCTTTGCAGAGCTTTCACTTTCTGGCTACACTTGCGGAGATTTATTCTCACAGCAGCGCCTGCTTGATCAAGTAATCGAAGCGTTGGGACTGGTTACCAAACATACCGACGGCCGCCATCAGTTGGTGATCATTGGCCTGCCGATTCGGGTTGAAGGTTGTTCGTACAATGCCGCAGCAGCCATCTGCGATGGTCAGGTTTTGGGGATTGTTCCCAAGCAACATCTGCCTAACTATCAGGAGTTCTACGAGGCCAGATGGTTCGCCTCGGCTAATGGGGATGAGCCCAAAACGGTTGACTTAGGCGAATTAGGTGAAGTTCCGTTTGGCATCGATTTGCTATTTGAATGCGGCGATTTGGTCGTGGGCATTGAAATATGCGAAGACTTGTGGATGGCTGTTCCGCCAAGCAGCTTGCAAGCCGCCGCGGGTGCGAATTTGTTCGTCAACTTGTCGGCGAGCAATGAGGTTATCGGCAAGGCAAGCTACCGCGAATTGCTAGTCCGCAGCCAGTCGGGGCGATGTTTGTCAGCCTATGCGTATGCGAGCGCGGGCCCAACAGAGTCGACTACGGACTTGGTCTTCGGTGGGCATTGTTTGATCACGGAGAACGGATCATTGCTGGCTAGTTCCGAGCGAATTGGTGAGCCGCACTGTGCTTGGCTCGAGCAGTCACATGCGACGGCAGATATTGACCTGCAGCGGTTAGCTCACGATCGACAGATCACGCAGAGTTGGCAACAAGCTGCAAAGCGATTTGTAACTCAGTTTAGAAGAGTGCAGTTTTCCAGTGCTTTTAACAGCACTGGTTCAATGCGTACTGTCGCTGCTCAACCATTCGTGCCGCGTGACGACAGCGAACTGCATGCTCGCTGCGCCGAAGTGTTTGGTATCCAGTGCGCGGGACTTGCCAAAAGGGTTTCTCGGTTGCCCGCACTGTTCCCTTTGAACATTGGTGTTTCAGGCGGACTTGATAGTACCTTGGCTTTGCTGGTCGCGGTTAAGACTTGCCAATCCAGAGGGTGGCCTGTCAACCGCATCGCTGGAATCACTATGCCGGGCTTCGGAACAACTTCGCGGACGCTTGACGCTGCTCGGGCACTGATGAAGCACTTGAAAATGACGGCCGAGGAAATCGATATTCGTCAGTTGTGCTTAGACACTTTTAAGAGCTTGAAGCACAAACCGTTCGGTATCGACGCGTCCAGCATGGAGTTGCCAGATTTTGTAAACGCACTGAAGAAAGTACCGACTGCGAAGCGTAACGATTTGGTTTTCGAAAACGTGCAGGCTCGCGTGCGAACGATGTTGTTAATGAATCGTGGCTTTGTGCTCGGGACCGGCGACTTGTCCGAGCAAGCGCTTGGATGGAGTACGTATAACGGCGACCACATGTCGATGTACAACGTGAATGCATCGATTCCTAAGACACTTGTAAAATTCCTTGTGAAGTATGTTGCGGAGCAAGAGTTTGAAGGCGACGTCAGGCAGTGTTTGCTAGGTATCGTCAGTACGCCCATTTCACCGGAATTGTTGCCGCCAGACGAGAGTGGTCAAATTGAACAGTTGACCGAAGGAAGCATTGGTGCGTATGAATTGCACGATTTTTTCTTGTATCACTTTGCGAGATTTGGATCGACGCCTCAGAAGATCTTGCACATGGCAAGTTTGGCGAAGTTTTCGAAGAACTACAGTGCTGACGAGATCCGAACAACGTTGCGAACGTTTCTGACGCGTTTTTTCGCAAACCAGTTCAAACGCTCGTGCGTGCCAGATGGTCCCAAGGTGGGAAGTGTCAGCTTGTCCCCGCGCGGTGACTGGCGTATGCCCAGTGACGCTGAGGCACAAGCGTGGCTCAGCGATTTAGACGACTGACTTGAAAGGACTATTACTTGTCTTCACGTTTCTTGGGAGGCGCGACGGTCATTTTATCGACGACACGTGACACGCCGGTAATAGTATGCATCGAACTAAGGATGGCTTTGCGTTGGTATTCTTGAGCCAGTAAGCCGGTGAGCGTAACGGTTCCGCTCATCACGTCGACGTTAATCTTGCTACCTGAACCGCTGCAGCGTTGAGCCAATTTTTGAGTCACGCTGCGCATTAGGGTTTTATCTGGAATTTTGCTTCCGAGGGCCATATCGAGTATCCGTTTTTTGTGGACATCACACAGGAGAAACCTCTTGTGGCAGGCTACTGCGGACTGCACACGAGATCGATGTAAGCCCAGCTTGCGGATTACAGAGATCGAAACTGATCACTGAAGAACTACGATTTGGTCGACATTCCCTTTCTAGATGGGAAACAAAGGTTTTAGGATGAATACCGCGAGGTTATGGAATTTCTTGCATGGCTTCGTAGCCAGAGCGAGTCAGCGAGTAACCGCCTTTAAACTCTTCTGGGACCAAGAGGCCAGCAAGGGTAAGTTTGTCAAGTGATTTCTTCATGGAGGTAATGTCCTGCGAACTGATGCAGAGCATTTTTCCTGGCGTCATTAGATACTTGCGAAACATTGCCAACACATGGACTTCGCCATCAGACAGTCGTTGCGGCCGAGACGCCGTTTCGTCGGTCGTGGTCGTAACTTCGGTCTTTTTGCGTTCGCGGTTATCTCGTTTATCCATTTGCTTTTGACGTTTCTCAACTTCGCGTTGACGCTTGGCCATGGTGTTGCGATCTTTAGCCATACTACTCCGATTCTGACGTGAGGTTCATTGAGTTCGTTGTGGCAGTGCACGTCAGCCAAACGGATTGCTTGGCGGAATGCAATTTTCGAACCCAGCCATGCAACAAGAATAATACGATGCGTAGTGCCGCAAGACAACAAACGTTTGCAGTGCACAGGCAAACCAAGAGCCAGCGTGCCGAAGCACTTCACGAATCTCAGGTCGCGAATGGCAACATGATGCCCGGGCAGACTAATCAAACTCAAGAAGAGTCGCCTCGGCCGTTCGCTGAGCGAATTGGAGCGGCGCATCAAATTTTTGAATGATTGGTGACAACTTTCACCAATTGTAAGCCTAACCGCACAATCAGCGTCACGCCAGCCCCAAAACTGGCCATGTGCCAATTATGGGGCATCTAAGCGCTCCCGATTCAACCGCTAAGTTCAATCAGGCAGTTGTGGGTTTGCGATCAATGACGCGCTGCATGATGCTCATCCAAGTTTGGTTGAGGCGCAGAGTTATGTCGCTTACAACGCGTTCCTCTTCTTGAAACTCGATGACAAAACCTGCCATCACGAGCGTATCGTTTGGGCTTTTGCCAGCTTGACAAGATTTCCAAAATCGCACACTTCGAAGCGTGCTTTCAGCTTTAGTTGTAGCGGTTTCTTGGGTAATCGAATTAACCGATTTCGTGACCTCAGGAGTGAGGCTCGTCATCATATCCTTGCGCAATTGATCAGCCCAATTCTTCCAACGAACCTTTTCCTGAATCGACATGTATTGCACTTTCAATTGGCGACGGTTGCCCAGAAGTAAGCACCAGGCAAGCACTTGAACGATTTCATCCGCAGCTTTGCATCAAGCTTTGGACCGAACTTGAGTACTATTCTAACCTGAAAGAGCTCTAAAGAGGAGTGGCGATTCGGCGGATTAGGGTTCCCGTTACATAATACGGAAACCCGCTGGCGACCGAACGGAACTCAGGTTGAATCTTTGTCAATAACTTGGAACTTTTTTCGGCCACAGTCATCTAAGTAGCGGTTTGACGACGCGTCCAAACGTTCTCCTTCGTGGTGGTGGGGGTATTTTGGTGCCAGGAGTCACTTATGTCAGCAGGTTTTGATGCTTGCAACCTTAACCCGGTACCGCTCGAGTTCTTGAGCGGCCCACAACACGATCAACGAAACAATCAACCGGCTGCCGCAGATTCCGCTGGAAAATTGTGTAGCGAAGTTTCTGAAGTGAAACCGGTTACGCATTCTCCGTTGCCGACAAATTTGCAACGAGTGGCAGAAGCTCGAGAGCAGCAAGGCTTTAGTTTGCGGACGATCTCGCGTCGAACAGGGATCGACCTACGAACCCTACGCACGCACGAGCTGCCCACTACAGACATGAAGTTGAGCGAATTGCGAGCTTGGCAATCGGCGCTCGAAGTTCCTCTGGTAGATCTAATTGAAGATGATCTTCAACCGCTTTCATCGCCCGTGAAAGATCGCGCGATGTTGGTACGCATCATGAAAACAGTGGTGGCTATCAAAGAGGCCGGCGGGTCGCCGAGAATTCAACGACTGGCTGATATGCTTTCTGAACAAATGATTTCTTTGATGCCCGAGCTAAAAGAAATCGGCGCTTGGCCTCAGCACGGCGGGCGCCGTTCAAGTGGCAGCTGCCGGATTGTCGAGCAACAAGTGAACACCAAGTCGCTGGGTGGCGGACACGAGGATTAAGGGGCGATTTGGTGGCGTAAATTCCCATGCGAAGCAAACTGAAATTGACGCCATGAATTGTCCATGTCATACGGTGATTCCTTCATCTTTTGGCCAAGTTGTGCGAACGCGACATCCTCCGAGAGGACTGGTCAGCACTTGGACTGTTCCGCTGTTTTGCGTCACGATCCGCTCGACAATCGCTAGACCCAACCCAACGCCATTGGGCGAAGCGAGGGGTTGAGCGTCCAAGCGAACAAAAGGTTCCAAAACTCGTTTGCGATCGGTTTCCGGAATGCCACTACCGTCGTCGTCGACGTCGATCGTGATGCATTGGTCGTTCGGAGTCACTGAAATAGTGACGTGACTGCGGGCGTGCCGTCCTGCGTTGCTCATTAAATTGCCCAGTGCACGCAGAAAACCTGCTTGATCGACGTAGGCCATAACTGCGTGCTGTTGATCAGCAACCACAGCAAAGCTGACAGCCGGAAACAGTTCGCTGTACTTGTGCACCAGGTTGTTAAGCGCGTCGGTGACCGCAAGCGGTTCTCGCTGCGCGGTCGGCGCACCGGTCTCAAGTGTTACGTAGCGCAGCAATTCGTCAACAAGTTCATTGATCTCTTCAGCGGCCGCATCGATGGAGTTCAGACGCCCCATCCGTTCATTGTCGTCCTTGGCCGTTCCTACTAAGTCAATTGCAAATTTCATGCGCGACAAAGGAGTTCGCAACTCGTGCGATACCGCTTGCAGCAATTCGCGTTGGGTTCTGACCATGGCTTCCGTGCGAATGGCCATGTCGTTGAACGCATTGGCCAGCGGTTTGGCCGAACCGATATTGCGTTCATCGACCCGTGCGCCAAGATTGCCGGCAGCGATTGCTTTGGCTGCATTTTCAATATGTCGCAGTTGTTGTGCGACTGGTCTCAGCAGTAGGGCGATTGCCAGTGCGGCTGGTAGCAAGACAAGTGCAAGTGTTGTTGTGGCCGCTTTCTGTCCGCGATCAAAATCAGGAAACGGACCAAACAGCAAAGCACTTTGGCTGTTTTGTAGGGCTCCAACCGCAAACCAGCGATCAACTCCGCTTGATCGATCGGAATAGAAAGCGACCGAGTGTCCGCTGTCGATTCGATTCTGAACGGCTTCCGGCAGAGCCTGCTTCTGCTCGACCACAAGCGGAAAATCAAATAGCTTTGTCATATCGGCCACGGCCACTTCAGGATCTACTTGTGCGTCAGCTTTAGCGATGCACATATTGATCCAGCCGCCGAGTGAGTCCTCGATCTCAACCATGCTGTACTTAGGGAATGGTCCAAGTCGCACATAATCCTTACCGTCCGCCAATCCAATCACTACCACTTCGCGACCGCTCTCAAACACATCCGGGCTTTGCTCGATTTTGAAGCTGGCTACATTTCCATGGCCGGCAAGGTGACGCTGAACGTGTGTCGCCAACTCGTCCATTGGCCTTATTTCGACAGGGTACAAGAACTGCGATTGAATCCGCTTGAGTACCTCATCGCGATTGTCTTTGGACGCATCGAGTTCATTTGCAACCAGGCGCGCACCGCCGCCGATGGCTGTCGTAACGACTCTGGCGCGATCAGTATCGTCGCGATACTGAAGCACATATCCGTGAATCCACCACGCCAGCAAGAGAACTGCAAGCACGCCGACGTAGAATCGAATGAAAAGCTGCTTCATAGTTCAGTGGATAACTGATATCCAGTTCCTCGGACGGACAGAATACGTTGTGGCTTGAGAGGATCGTCGCCCATTTTTTTTCGAAGTCGTGAGATGCGCAAATCGATGGACCGATCTAGTCCGTCGTAGCGTGTGCCGTGAATGAACAGGTAGATTTCGTTACGGCTAAGTGGCTTGCCGGCATGATCGGCGAGCAGTTTCAGTAAATCAAATTCCGCGGTGGTTAAGTCAAGTTCGATTCCATGCAGTGCCGCGACGCGCCGCGCCGTATCGACCACCAGCGAACCAACAACCACCGTCTGTCCAGTTGCCAAAGCGTCCGATGAACTTCGTCGCAAGTGTGTCCGAAGTCGAGCTAGCAACGCGAGCGGTCGCACAGGTTTGGCCATATAATCATCTGCGCCGAACTCCAAACCGAGCACTTCGTCTACTTCGCCGCCACGCGCCGTTAACATGATGATCGCGCCGTTATAGTCGCTCCTAGCTTCGCGGCAAATCGCAAAACCATCCATGCCAGGGAGATTAACGTCCAGAATGACGACTTCGGGATCTTCGTTAAGGATGCGATGGACCGCACGATCACCGCGGCTTTCAACGAGCACATCGAATCCATGGGGCTTAAGAAAGTCCGCTACCATCGACGCCAACTGAGGATCATCTTCAACAAGCAATATTCGATGCTTCAAATTACTAGGCACGTTTTCTATCAGTCACTTTATGGTTAAATACAATCTCGCCTAAAACTTCTAATTTCTAATTCCAAGAATCGGCCACCCGTTGTACCACTTCGTTGGCAGAATTCGATGCTGGATACAAATCGATACACGACGTTACTCAATCGTAACAGACCTCGAACTTACAATGCTATAGAATCTCTAGCTCTAGCGTCCCGCAGTTCAACAAAATCACACCAGTGACTCAGTAATACGAATAGGTTTTAAAATGAATATTTGCTCGCGAATAGCATTCTCATTTTCTGGAGCGATGTTCGCTTTGGTTGGTGCCGCGACGTTTGCCGCCGACACCGAGGCGTCAAAAGTTACACCGATTGGAACCCGAGTCGAATCGTTTCGGTTGACGGACCACCAAGGCAAAGAATGGGCGATTGAAGATTTTCGCGACAAGAAAGCGACCGTATATGCGTTCATTGGTACGCAGTGTCCGCTGGCCAAAATGTACTCGACCAAACTGGTGGCGATTGAAAAGCAGTATCGCGATCGGGGCGTGAGCTTCGTCGCGGTGGATTCGAACGTCCAAGATAGTCTAGCGGAAATGGCCGCTCACGCGCGTAAATTTGAGTTCAATTTTGCTTTCCTAAAGGACCCAGCGCAGCAGTTGGCAAACCAGATGGGCGCTACGAGGACGCCGGAAGTTTGCGTGCTCGACGGTGAAAATCGGCTACGATACCGCGGCAGGATCGACGACCAGTTTGGCGTCGGCTACACAAAAGACAAAGCCTCAAAATCAGAGCTAGTTGCGGCTTTGGACTCCATTCTATCAGACAAAGAAGTTGCGCTGCCTGTGGCGCCAGCATCCGGTTGTTTGATTGGCAGAGGACCGCGCGACATAGAAAAACCGGAATCGGATGCGATCGTCACTTACGCACAGCATGTTCGACCGATTCTTCAAGCTCGCTGTGTCAGTTGCCACCATGAAGGTGATATTGGGCCGATGGATTTAAGTAGTTATGACGATGCATCTTCCTGGTCGGACATGATCGTCGAAGTGATCGATGACAAGCGTATGCCGCCATGGCATGCGAGTCCCAAACATGGGACGTTTAAGAATGATCGCAGCATGCCGGACCAGGAAATTGCTACTATCAAAAAGTGGGTACTCAACGGTGCTCCACGCGGAGATAAGAGTCAGGAAACCGCGCCAATGACTTTCGTCGAGGGCTGGCAATTGCCGCGTGAACCGGACCTCGTCATCCCGATGGCTAATAAGGCTTTCGACGTTCCGGCACAGGGCGATGTGCGCTATCAATATTTTGTCGCTGATCCCAAAGTCACCCAGGACACCTGGGTCAACGGAATGGAGATAGTTCCCGGCAATCGTGCCATCGTTCACCATATTTTGGTTTTTGTGCGTCCAAAAGGAACGAATCGCCGTGGCGTAGATGGTGAGCGCGGATTCTTGGCTGGATACGTGCCGGGGACGCGCGTCGAAATGATGCCGACCGGCATGGCAAAGCGAATTCCTGCCAACAGCGAATTAGTCTTTCAAATTCACTACACTCCGAACGGAACTGCGCAGACGGACTTGAGCAAAGTTGGCTTTTGGGTTGTGGATCCCAAGACGATTACGCATGAAATCCAGACAACGAGCTCCGTCCAAACTGCGTTTCGTATCCCGCCAAACAAGGCTGACTACAAAACCGATGCGATGCAACCGGAAGATTTGCCGGAATGCGAACTGCTGTCGATGAGCCCTCACATGCACGTGCGAGGAAAGTCGTTCCGTTATACCGCCGTCTATCCTGACAAGAGTCGAGAAGTTTTGCTGGATGTACCCAAGTACGATTTCAACTGGCAGACCGAGTATCGTCTGTCCGAACGAAAATACTTGCCCAAAGGAACTCGCATTTACTGTGAAGCTACCTTTGATAACTCAACCAACAATCTGAACAACCCAGATCCGAATGCATGGGTCACATGGGGCGATCAGACTTACGAAGAGATGATGATCGGATATTTCCACATCTCTGTTCCCATTGATCCAAAACTTGGCCATGCACGGGAGGTCAAGAAGGAACGACCATCGCGTCCGACTCCAGCACAAATTTTCGCCATGCTCGATACTGATCAGGACGGAAAGTTGCTAAGGAGCGAAGTCCCCAAACAGATCGAACCTTTCTTTGAACGGCTTGATAAAAATGGGGACGGAGTTTTAGAGCAATCCGAATTGCCCAAATGACGCGATTTGTGAGCCGAATGCGCTACTAGTGCTTTGTCCAACTTTAATTTTATGGTGGTAAGGCTGGCACGTTTTGGTTTTGTGTGCCACTGGCTTGCATTGCCCAATAGCACTTAGCGATTGGGCAATGCAAGGCCAGTGTACCGGAGTACATGAGTTCGAGCCCTTTAAGTCGAACCAATGCCGAGGCACATAGGATAACGTGGGCCGAAGTAACAAACTTCGTCAACCGCAATCCATAATAGCG
>JANODD010000385.1:0-83488 GCA_031412515.1 Planctomycetia bacterium
AGGGCCACACGGACGACGTTGTGCTCCATGATGGCTCGACACTCCTCGTCGCTTTTACTGCGTTGCGACTGTAGGCGTGTCGCGCCGAATGAGTTGGCAAGACGCACATATGCGCGGGGAAATCTTAGTAATGCCGCATTCGTGGCTTATGCACAACTTGTACTAGCCGGGGTAAAAAGCAGAACAGTGGCGATTGCATGGAATTCTGGCCAATTCTCGCAATGCGGACAAACGCATCCTCGTCAAACAGACCGCAGTTCATGTAGATCTGACTACAACCCCAATGCGCGCGCTCGCGAAACTTGGGTGTGGTCATTTAGCCACGAGCTATGAATCGCAATGACAAACAGGGCAATTGCATCAAAACTGTATTGCATTCCCCGTTAGCGTTTGCGACAATCAACTTATGTTTCAAAGAGTAATCATCTATCTGGTGATGTTGGCGACTATCCTCTGTCCAGTTAATTGTACGGTTGCGTTGAGCCGTTTGATATTGCCAAAGACATCCAGCCTACCGAAGTGCAACTGCTGTTCATCGCGTTTGAATTGTGATGAAAGTAAGCCACTCGATGATCGGCCTATTGATGATCTTCCAGCAGACAGAAGTGCGAATTGTATTTGCGAGGGAGCACTCGTCAGCGTAAGTCTAAATGAAGTCGAGTTTGAGTGGCAGGCATGTAGTTGCGTCTGTATGTTTGTTGCTGGTTTCGCCTTGCCGGAAGCTTTGCTTGGGTCGCTCTATAAGATGGAAGTCGACATTCGCAATTCGCCTGTTGCCCAATCGGGCAGCTTCGTGCGCATTTCTCAACAAAGTCTGTTGATTTGATTCTCCAGGGCGAAAGCAGTCCGCCCATTGCCTTTGAATATTGAACCAGCACTTTTGAATAGTCACTGTTTTCAATATTTGTCTATCGCCTCGCAAATGGTGCTTGGTGTCTATAGCCGCACGCGTTCGTAATCAGTAACCATCCGTTAAGACCGAAACGGCAAGTCGCAGTTTTTTGTTTGCGCTAGTAGCCTCAATAGTTCCTTCGCTACCTTGTAAAGAAAAGCGTCGTTCGATGAAGAACAGTTTGCCTCGCAATTGCATATTGACATTTCTTGCGGGTTGTATGATCGCGACGATTTCAGTCGCATATGCCGACACGGGAAAAGATCTGAACACGGTTATAACCGTTTCGGAAATGTGTGGAGGGTGCGTAAAAAAGATCACCAAGGATTTTGAAGTTAGCAAAGAAATCAGCGAATTGGAATGTGACTTTAAAGAAAAAACCGTCACGTTTATCCCAAAGAAGAATACCGAGCTGAGCGCACTTAAGATGTGTGAAGAGATGGAGTCCATCGGAAAACCGCCAACTAAACTCGTTGGTCCAACTGGCACATTTATGACGAAGCCAAAGGCCAAGTAGCATGTTCCGAAGTCGACTATTACCTTGGGACTACGCGGTTCGCAATTTGATGCGGCGTCCCACTCGCACTGTGCTGACTCTGGGTGCGCTCGCAGTTGTTGTGCTCCTGATATTGGTCGTCGTAGGCTTCATTCGAGGGCTTGAGTCATCACTTGCTGTCAGCGGTGACTCACACGCAGTGTTGGTCTATTCGGTAACGGCTGAAGACAATATCGAAAACTCTGCGATCGCCGCTCGTACACCCGCCTTGCTGACCGCCAGCTTGCCGGGGATCCAAAAGCGGTATGGCGTTTCCTATGTATCGCCTGAGCTTTATTTGGGAACACGGGTGAAGACTTCCGAAACAGTTCTGAGCGGCTTGGGATTGGTGCGCGGAGTCACGCCGGTTGCACCGATGGTTCGCCGCGGTGTACGCTTGCTCGCAGGCAATTGGCCAAAACCTGGGGAGGTGATAGTCGGTCGACTAGCTGTGTCTAAGTTGGGCTGCGAATCAAACTCGTTGTCAGTGGGAAGCCAAATTGAATTCGAGAATCGACGCTGGCGAATCAGTGGAACCTTTGCGGCAGGTGGTGGGTCGTTTGAATCCGAGATCTGGTGCCAACTTCCCGATTTGCAGCAAGTTCTAAAGAGGCAGGATCTAAGTTTAGTTGCATTGATACTTAAACCCGGATTCAATCCGGCGGAAGTGAATCTGTTTTGCAAGCAGCGAACGGATCTTGAGTTGCAGTCGATCGCCGAGACCGAGTACTACGCTTCGCTGCAAAAGCACTATAAGCCAATGCGATTACTCGCTTGGTTCGTCGTCTTGCTGGTATCCGGCGCAGGAATTTTCGCCGGTCTAAATGTCATGTACGGTGCTGTGGCGGGAAGAGTCCGAGAATTGGCGACACTTCAGGCCATCGGTTATCGACGTCGAGCGATTCTTGTCAGCTTAGTGCAAGAAGGAATGCTGCTTTCTGCGACTGGCGCTCTGATTGCCGCTGCCATCGCTGTTCCTGCTGTCAATGGTGTTGCCGTTCGATTTACGATGGGAGCGTTTGTGCTTCGGATTGACACTGTTGCTCTACTGTTTGGAGGCGGGATAGGATTGCTTCTTGGAATACTGGGAGCGATTCCTCCGGCTATAAAAGTCCTACGCGGCCCTGTCGCTCAGAGTCTCAAGGCGATTTGAATGTTTAGTCGAAACTACTTTTTCGGAGAATGCAAAATGCATGTAAAATTTTTCAGTTTGACGTTGTTGGTCGGGTCAGTGTTCGCGACTGGTTGCACGAGTTCGAGTCCACCAGTCGCGAGCAGTGTGGATTCATCGAACAATCCTTATCTTGTATCCAGCGAACCTTCCGGTGCGATTCCTGTTGGAACTGCCCGCGAAACAGTTACGGACAAACAAGACGTTACGCTCATTGGACATATCGGAGGTTCGCAGAAACCGTTCGTCGATGGGATGGCGGCCTTTACGATCGTTGATCCCAAAGTGGCATACTGTGGAGCGGCTGAAGGGTGTCCAACTCCGTGGGACTATTGTTGCGAGCAGAATGAAGTCAAGCAGAATATCGCTACTATCAAAGTCGTCGATTCAAATGGGACGACGGTCGCCCAAAGTGCGAAGGAGCTACTGGGAGTCAAGGAACTGTCTTTGGTGGTTGTCCAAGGCAACGCTCAGCGCGATGAAGCCGGCAATCTAACGCTTTTAGCAACGAAGGTCTTTTTGAAAGGACAAGCGAAGTAATTGCTATGTCCATGACGCAACAATCAACGCCGCAATTAGATCTTCAAGCATTCGCTACCGATCGCCGGTCAACGGTTACAGGGATGCCCACTTACAGCCAATCCCGTTGGGTGAAGCTGACAATGTTGGGTATCCTTTTGATAGTCATTGTCGCGATCATGGGACTTTTGATCGAAGCCCAGTTGTTCCCGCCACGTTCGGTTACCGTGGTTCCAGTATTTACGACACGATCCGAGATACAACAGGTGGGAACAGTACAGTTTCAAGCGGCGGGATGGATAGAACCGTGCCCGTCGCTTGTGAATGTGGCGGCGATGCTCGAAGGTGTCATTGCGGACTTATTGGTTGTCGAAGGACAAGACGTCGCACAGGATGAAACGATCGCTCGACTCGTAGACACCGACGCATTGCTTGCCCTTCGGCAGGCCCATGCAATTGTGCAACTTCGAGAGGCGGAGCTTGGAAGTCGGGATGCAGAGTGGAAGGCGGCTAAGCTGCGATTTGAAAATCCCGTTCATCTGCAGGCAACGTTGGCCGAGGCACAGTCCATGTTGGCGAAGACTGAAACCGAGCTTGCCAAGCTGCCTTTCCAAATTCAAATTGCGGAATCTCAACTGAAATTTGCCAACGAAAGCCTTGAGGGCAAGGAAGCGTCGCAAGGGGCTATATCCGCTCGGGCATTGAGTCAAGCTCGCAATGATCGTTTATCGGCAACCGCCACGCTGCAAGAGTTGGAGCAACGTAAACCTCGGCTTGATTCCGAGATTACAGCTCTTCGCAGCCGTACCGAAGCACTGTCGAGACAGTTAAAGCTCCTAATTGACGAAACACAACAACTTGAGGACTCGCACGCACGCCGCAGCGCTGCGGCAGCGAAAGTTAAGGAAGCCGAACTTGCGGTTGAACTGGCAGAACTGAGACTGAGCCGAACCGAGGTCAAAGCGCCTATGGCAGGTCGAATTCTTCGCGTTCTCACGCAGCCGGGAAGTCGTGTAATGGGTTTGGAAGTAACTGGTACTCAAAGCTCAAGTACGGTTGCCTCCATGTACGATCCAAAGAAGCTTCAAGTCCGTGTCGATGTTCGGCTTGAGGATTTTTCGAAAGTTCAACCTGGTCAAACCGTTCGAATTGAAACAGCCTCACTTAAGCAACAAATTCTTGGAACAGTCCTCCTGCCAACGTCGTCAGCTAACATTCAAAAAAACACACTAGAAGTTAAGGTAGCGATCGACGAGCCACCGCCCGGGATTCGCCCTGAGATGCTGGTAAGCGCTTCGTTTCTAGCAGTCGCCATGGAGCCGGAAGCGAATAAGCCAGTCTCGGAGCAACTGCGAATATATGTGCCTCAGGAACTGATCCAATCTGCAGATGGTGGCAGCTTTCTGTGGATCGTCGACGCAACCAGTCGAGCTGTGCGACGATCGGTGCAGCTTGGGAAATCGAACGCTGAAGGTATGACGGAGATTACAGACGGCTTGGGACCGACCGATCGCTTGATTTCTTCGGGCATCGAATCACTAAAGGATTCGGCGACGGTGATCATTCAAGGCGAGCACGAGACCTTGGGCGTCAACCAAAGTACTGCGACAAACTAACAAGGCATAAAGATGACACTGGTTGAAATCCGTGGGCTGAGCAAGCAATTCAAAAAGGGAGATGAGGTCATTAAACCGGTTCACGAACTCGACCTCGATATCGAACTGGGTGATTTTGTTTCACTAATGGGGCCGAGTGGAACAGGAAAAAGCACACTCCTGAATTTGATCAGCGGCATCGACAAGCCTAACGCTGGAACGATCCATGTCGAAGGAATTGAAATCACTAGGCTCTCACGTGGGCAATTGGCGGACTGGCGAGCTGCTAACCTTGGGTATATTTTCCAAACACACAACCTAGTTCCCGTACTCTCAGCCTACGAAAACGTGGAGCTCCCCACACTCCTGTTGCGGCTGTCAGCCGCTGAACGCCGGCGTAGGGTGGAGCTTGCTTTAGAAGCGGTTGGATTAACCGATCGAGCTGGTCATTACCCTCGCCAACTATCCGGAGGACAAGAACAACGCGTTGGGATTGCTCGCGCCATTGTTGCGAATCCGAAAGTCATTGTCGCAGATGAACCGACGGGCAGTCTCGACTCTGAAACCAGCCAGCAAATTCAGGTGTTACTTCAACGACTGAATCGAGAATTCAATATGACGATGGTCATGGTAACTCATGATCCAGACGTTGCCAAACTCGCTTCACGCCGCCTACGTATGGTAGGCGGGCGTTTGAGGGTTGAGGACTGAGCAATGTAAGCTGTTTACCAAGCATTAGAAATTCAAATTGAAAAATGCCACATGTTCCCATTCGCCCCTTACGTACTCAAAAGCCTGTCGCGACATCGCGCACGCACGCTGTTAACGATAAGTGGCACGGCCGTCGCGATATTTGCATTCTGTATGGTGGAGGCCGTGCAACAGGGCCTTAAAAGACTAACTTCCGATGAAGATGCTAAGCGCACGCTGATCGTTTTCCAAGAGAATCGCTTCTGTCCGACGAGTAGTCGCCTACCCGAGGACTACGCACGAGCGATTGCAAAACTTCCTGGAGTGAATTCCGTTATGCCTGTCCAGGTTTGGACCAATAACTGCCGTGCAAGCCTCGATATTATAGTCTTCAACGGTGCTCCTCCCGATCAACTTCGAACGGCACGCAATCTAAAACTTCTTTCGGGAACATGGGAACAGTTCGCAGCAAAACGCGATGGAGCAATCATTGGGCAAAGCGTTGCAAATCGTAGAGGACTCAAAGCAGGCAGCCAGTTTACAATCGGCGAGATCTCAGTGAACGTGGTCGGTATATTTACTTCACCTATTCCATCGGAAGAGAATTTAATCTTTACTAGCCTTGCGTTTCTTCAGCTCTCACGCGGAATGGAGGCGGCGGGATTGGTGACCCAACATGAAGTGTTTCTCAATCGAGGAGCTGACCCTGGCACTGTCGCCTCTAATATTGATTCAATACTAAAAACAGGACCCGTTGCGACGACAACCCGTCCCAAAGGAGCATTTCAGACAAGCACTCTGTCCGATTTAGTTGATCTCATCGGTTTTGCACATTGGCTTGGCTATGCATCAGTCGGTTTGATCCTATCACTCGTCGCGACCACAATGTTCATGTCAGTCCATGACCGAATGAAAGAGCACGCAGTATTGCAGGTGCTCGGTATGCGTCCTTCGCGCGTGTTTCAAATTGTGCTTGCTGAGAGCGTGATACTTTGCGCGATTGGAGGTTGTGCTGGTACGCTCATAAGTTTGCTATTGCTTAGCTGGGGTGGACTTGCGATCGGCGCTGAGGGCGTGACGATTGCTTTTCGGCCTTCCGTGTACCTCGCCTGCTCTTCAATCGCGGTTTCGATTGGAATTGGAATCATCGCTGGCATTGTTCCTGCGATACAAACAGCACGCGTAGAAATCGTCGGTGTGCTAAGAGATTCGTAGCGCTGTTCGGCAGACCATTCTGCTCTTCTTAACTAGCAGGTAAGTCGGCTGGTAGCAGGACGTAAGGCTCAGAATAGGTCAGGAAATCGTCATAGTTTGCCCCTTCAATTCATTAACAATAAAAGTTTGGACACTATTAGTGTTAAATGACTACTGCTCGTCACGGCCCTTCGGTGGAGAGTTCATTGCCGGTGAAACCTGTGAACGTATGTCGGACCGCTATCGTCCCCGAACGTGTTGAGCGGTTGTTTGCGCAGCTTAACGACCGAGTGGGAGAGTCAAAAGTGGTGCTTTGTTACCTGTCGATTCCAGTTCAAGTCGTGAAACTTCAAGCAGTAGCGCAAATGTAGCTTTGGTTTCACTGTCCGATTGATCAATGTAGAACCAGTATCCTCGATATTCAACCGCTACCTGTGCGTTGGCTGGTGGCCGTTTTGCTTTCACACTACAGACACGAAACAGGCCACCGAGCACTTGTTGCCATTCGAAGGGTTGACCATTCGCCTCGCAAGTTTGTGGAGCCGCCCCGCTGACTAAGTGTTCACGCGGCACTTGAACGCCGTGCGAAACGAAGAACAAAACTTGAAGAAGCGATCGAGTCTCCAGATCTAATATGCTAAGTCCTTGCGAAGGTGTGCCTTGTAAGTATGGATCGAGTTTTTCAGCAGTAAGGTCGAGCGTTCGTTGACTTGGATCTAAGTGAAATGCCGAACAAAATGTAAACCAATCCGGCTCGTTCAAAGCAGCGTCATCAATGCGCATCACTGGTTGTTTTTTTCGTTTGACGATCGACGTTCCCTGTGGGGTAACGGAGACGTCCAAGCCACTCTTTAGCGCGTCTATTACCAGGGCAGCCGATTCGTTTCCGGAAATTAGAGGCCCAGCGATTGTTTCATCCCGCTCTACGGCATATAGCGTGATCAGCTTGAGATCCTGTAGTCTTTGCAGGGACGCGATGCCCTGCAGGTACTCTGCGTACTCCGGGGGCTTCTTCGGCGTCGGTCCACTAGCCGTCTCTGCATTGGAAACCCAATTCAAGTTTTCAAGATAGAGACGAAAAACCGTCGAAATCGGCCATGTTGTTTTCGATAAATAGGCAACACCATCAAGGGAGACAGGAGTGAACAGTCGCTGCGTGAACTCCTGATCATCCAACGGTACATAGCTCAACGTCGGGCGCGTTGCTCTGGATAAAGTCGCCTGCGGCAGTACCGTGCCCCGGTATCCTCCGAAATCGCCTGCACCCGCCGAAGTAAAAAAAGGAATGGCTGACAACCCGCCTATTAGTTCTTGTTGGTCAGCGATGCTAGCTAAGGATAGACTGCTGGGAGAATCGATGTAACGAAGTCGGACGACGTTGAGTAATAGCTGCTGCTCGGAGGTAACTTTGACAGCTTCGTTGTAGCGAAGCCTAGACTGCTCAATTGTGCGCGGGCCCAACGAACAAGCTGACATCGAGAGGACCAATGGAAAACCGGCCCACCACGTAATTAGTACGGCTGTGAAATGTTTGAAGTGGCGAGAAATCATTCCAGCTAGATCGACTTTAGCGACTGCGGGAGGTAAGCAATCTTTGCCAAAAAACTCTAAGAAATGATACGAATCACAATCGCCTGAATCACTAGCTTTTACCTATCGGTTGCTCACAGTTGCGCAGCAGTGCGCGGGTACGGCAGATCTTTGCCCTTCCTGGCGAGCTACTCGCCATCCCGGACTGGGGTTAATTATCCATGACGCGGCGCGACAAGAGGACGCTACGCCCCGGCTGCGGGATCAACGCGTATTCTGTCTTCGTCGACGCTTAATCGGTGTTCGGGCAAACCCCAATTCTGCTCACCATCGTCAGAAATACCCAGTGTTGCGTAGTTAGTGTTGTGTATGTGCAGTGCGGCCACAGCCAACTCGGCACACCCGTAATATTTGAATGAGCGATGCTCCCCTGGTAGACTACCCGAAAAGAAAATCTCCATCAGCCGTGAGTAAGCACACGTCACATTGTCAAGCGATTGGATTAAGACGAATACATCCTTTCAGTCCTCTCAGTAAAGGCCATCGGGTTTCTCATGTTCAAAACCTTCTGTTTCGTGGTGATTGCTGCCAGTTGCATCTCACTGCACGGGCAAGACAAGAATCAAACGCAGGTCAAGAGTCGTTTCGATACTCCCAACTTGCCCAAGGTCGATCGCAAGATTACTTATAAAGAAGTTGACGGCAAGGCATTTCAATTGCACGTATTCGAACCAGACACCAGTGTCAACGCGGCTAGCCAGCGAAGATGTATCGTATTCTTCTTTGGAGGAGGCTGGAACAATGGCGACCCAAAGCAGTTCTATAGCCAAGCGAGGGCGCTGGCGGATCTTGGCATGGTCGCGATGTCCGCGGAGTATCGCGTAACCTCGCGCGATCAATCCAAAGTCATCGACAGCATTGCCGATGCTCAGGACGCGGTTGCTTATGTTCGCGGTCATGCCGCGGAGTTGAAAATCGATCCGCAACGTATTGCAGTTGGCGGTGGCAGCGCGGGCGGACACTTGGCTGCAGCGGTAGCTACGCTCGACTATCGAGGAACACATCCAGCTCGGTCGAAAGCCGACTATCGTCCCAATGCACTTGTGTTGTTCAATCCGGCCTTGGTGTTAGCACCGGTGGATTCGCTGGATTCGCTGGAATTGCCAGCGAGAAAGCGGATTGAAGGTCTTGAAGCGAGAATCGGTGACAAGCCTGAGAGCGCTTCCCCCTACCATCATCTTAGTAAGGACCTAGCCCCTACAATCATTTTCCATGGGCGAGCCGACACAACAGTTCCGTTCGCAACCGTCGAACTTTTCAGTACCAAAGCCAAGGAGTTGGGTGTTGACTGTCGTTTAATGGGCTACGAAGGCGAAGGGCATGGCTTCTTCAATCGTGATCGACCGAAGTATGCCGAGACAAGAGACGCTATGATTCAGTTTTTGCGTGACCTGCGATTCGTCGAATCTAAGTAGCTTTTTCAGCCGTTGGCTAGAGGCACGTAGTTTTCAGATTGGTTAAAACATGGGAAACCGATCAAACTGTTTCGATCCTCTCATACTGGGTTTGACCTAAGGAAGTTCATGATGAAACTGTTCATGCATGTATTGTGTTTCATGGGATTGCTTCAAGGCGTTACGTTGTGGGCGGCAGATGGGAAGCCGAATGTGCTGGTGATTCTGGCGGACGATTTAGGGTGGGGCGAGTTGGGGTGCCAGGGTTTTACGAAAGAGATTCCAACTCCGAATATCGATTCGCTGGCGACCAACGGGGTTCGCATGACCAGCGGTTACGTAAGCGGACCGTATTGCAGTCCGACGCGGGCTGGGTTCATGACAGGACGCTATCAACAACGCTTCGGTCATGAGTTCAATCCAGGACCGGCTGAGTCGGCGGTAAAGAACTTTGGACTGTCGATCAACGAGAAAACGATCGCCAACTATTTGAAAGAGGCTCAGTACGCGACGGGCTGGATCGGTAAGTCGCATCTCGGCTACCAACCCGAGTTTCATCCGCTAAAACGTGGCTTTGATCGCTATTACGGATTCCTAGGTGGTGCCCATGACTATTTTGATGCTAACGTCGACGCATCGAATCGGATACTCGATGGGAATGAGCCGGTAAAGGAAATCGACTATACGACCGAGATGTTTGCTAAGCAAACGAACGACTTTATTGAGCAGAATAAGAATCGCCCTTGGTTCTGCTACCTTGCATTCAACGCCGTTCATGCACCGTTGCAAGCACCCGAAAGAGTGCTGCAGCGGTTCAGCGGAATCAGCGATCCTAAGCGACGAAAGTATGCTGCCATGCAATCATCCATGGACGACGCGGTCGGAAGTGTACTAAGCAAACTTCGCGAACTCAACCTGGAAGAAAACACACTGATCGTCTTCTTCAGCGACAACGGCGGTCCTACACCTTCGACGACATCCGGCAACGGTCCACTGCGCGGCTACAAAGCTCAGACTTGGGAAGGTGGAATCCGTGTACCGTTTCTGATCCAATGGAAAGGAAAGCTGGCTGGCGGGAGAGTTGATGATCGACCAGTGATCCAGCTCGATATTCTCCCAACTGTATTGGCTGCTGCTTCGATCGATGTTAAGGCCGATTGGAAGTTGGATGGCGTCAATCTTTTGCCGTATTTGACGGGTAAAGAACGGGGAACGCCCCATGATTTACTTTATTGGCGATTCGGCAAGCAGATTGCGATTCGGTCCGGTGATTGGAAGCTTGTCAAAGGTGCTGGCAGCAAGGGCTTGGCGGGAATCGAAGAAGCCGAAAAAGCGACCACTGCGAACGCCGAGCTCTATAATCTCAAAGATGACATCGGCGAGAAGACGAATCTTGCCTTGAAAGAACCTGAGAAGTTCAAGGAGCTCGCTCGTGCTTGGGAAGCCTGGGACAGCACCTTGAAGGAGCCAGCTTGGGTACCCAACCGAAAGCCTGGCAGAAACGCAAAAGCGGCAACACAAGCGAAGAAGAAAACGGCAACGAAGAATTAATTGAGCTTCTGTGCAGTCTGTATTTCTCAAGCGAAGGTCACCTTGGCATTGATGAAGCACTGATCGCAAACCACTGGCGCCTGAGTAATTGAAGGGCGCCGAGTGGCTCGCTGCTGTCAGTAAGCTTTTCGAGATCAAAGGTGGGACTTATGATAGGGTAAGTCCCTTTTGCATGCGAATCTCCGAGGTTTTTCATGAATCGCAGTCCTTTTCCTGGTATGGATCCCTTTCTCGAATCGCGTTGGCCTGAGGTTCATGCCAGTTTGATTGTCTATTCTCGCAATCAAATCAACACTCGCCTTCCGGACGACCTACAAGCGAACATCGAAGAGAACCTGGCAGTGTATGCAGACGATCATGCTGGTAAGTCCATTCGGCCGGATGTCAATGTCTCAGAGGATCCGTTCCGAGCAAACTCGCCAATTGCCGTAAGCACTGCGGTAGTGGCTGAACCTATGGTGGTGCGCCGCACGGCCCATCCAAACCGCCATGTAGAAATTACGACTTCGGACGGACGGCTGATTACAGCCATTGAGTTTATCAGCCCATGGAACAGAGTCGGTACGCGTGCGCGAGAACAGTACACTCGCAACCAGCTCGACTACCTCGATGCTGGTGTCAATCTCGTTGAGATCGATCTTGTTCGCCAAGGTTCTTATGTATTGGCTGCTTCGCCGGATGAAATTCCCGAATCGCAACTTACGCCGTATATGATCTGTGTTTACCGCAATACTATGCCGGATCAGTTTGAACTTTACCGCGCTCCGCTTCAGGAGCCACTGCCTAATATTCCGATACCCTTGCGGCCAGGCGAGCGCGATGTCGTGCTTGAGCTTCAGCCGCTGATCGATGAGTGCTATCGCGATGGCAGGTATCATCGCATCGATTACCAAAGCGACATTAAACTGAACTTCAGCGAATCCGACTTAGCCTGGATTGCAGCGCGTTTGCAGGACTAAGCCTAAGCTTCCAGCTGGGATGGCTATCGGGGTTGAAGGTAGCTGGTTTCGTTAGAAACCGGATGGATGCACTGACCACGCTCACCGCATCCGGTTTCTTATGAAACCAGCTACAGGTCCCGACGGCAAGCAAGTCCCAATGCGACGGCAAGCAAGGATGCATACCCCACTTATTCATCATCCTTGAGAATATCGCGATTAGAAAACTTCATATTGTCATCGCGACGATCGAGGCCGGCTCGTTCGAGCAAGCCGCGACGCAAGACTTCGTCGATTTGGTCATCGTCTGGCGGCGGTGCACCAAATGCGCCCAGCCCTTGAGGATCGTATTCAATCGTGTAAGTTTGCTTGGCGAAAGCGATGGTGGAGCCGGGGTCCAGTCGTTTGCGGCTAATTTTGTAGCCGTTCACTTTGGTGCCGTTGCTGCTACCAAGATCCTTGCAGAACCAATAGCCCTGCTCAAGCGTCATGCGCGCGTGTTGGCTCGATACGTTATTGAAACGCAGAACAATATCGCATTCTTCGCGACGACCAATCGTCAGTTTGTCTTTGCGAAGAAAAATCGTTTCACCACCGCCTGTGGGAACTAACTTGCCGTAATCAGGCATCACACGTCTCGCTATGCTGGCCGAATTTGGGAATTAAACCTGTCTGCAAAGTGGGAGCTGAGGTAGAATTACCGCAGTATCACCAGTCGTACATCTTCTAATTTACGCTCCACCTATGAATGCGTCAATTTTGTCCGGTCAAAATAGCGATTCCGTACCGGTCAATTGGCGGGCTCTGGGGCATCGCTATTTTCCACTAAACGTCTATTTTCAGCATCGTTTTGGCGGTCGGGTTCAAAAGATCAGCTTGGATGGGGGCTTTACCTGTCCAAATGTCGATGGCACGGTGGCCACCGGAGGATGTACGTTTTGCGACAACCAAGCGTTCAGTCCCAGTCGCCGTGTTCAGCGGGATGCCATCTCAAGCCAGATCGAACGGGGCATTTTTCTCCTCCGGCGGCGTTACGAAAACGAGATGTTCCTCGCCTATTTCCAGCCTGCGACGAACACTTACGGGCCCATTGATAAACTTCGGATGCTCTACGAAACCGCCATCGAAGACCCTCGCATTGTGGGTTTAGTGATTGGCACCCGTCCCGATTGCATTCCTGACGACGTTTTAGACCTAATCGACGAAATCGCCGAGCGGACCTACGTTTGCCTTGAATTGGGCGTGCAAACAATCCACGATGCGAGCCTTGAATGGATGAATCGCGGACACGGCCATGCTTCCTCGGTCGAAGCCATGCAGCGCGTCGCCGGTCGCAAGTTTGAAATTGGACTGCACATCATGCTGGGTTTGCCTGGCGAGACGCATGAGATGATGATGCAGACCGCTGACCAAGTGGCACTTTGGAACCCTGCGGGCGTTAAGATCCATAACCTGTACGCCGTGCACCGAACACGTTTGGCGGAACAAATTAAAACCGGTGAAGTCACTTTGCTTGAGATGGAAGAGTACGTCCAGTTGCTGGCCGACTTCCTGGAACGTCTTCCGCCGCACATCGTCATCGAGCGGATTTCCGGTGACGCACCACCTCGCGACCTCATCGCACCTCAGTGGGTCCTCGACAAAGGCTCGATCAAGAAGCGATTGATCCAAGTGCTTGAAGAACGCAATACCTATCAAGGCGCCAAGTATCAGGGTGCCAAGCATGATGGGGCCCGCACTGCCGCGATTGAAGCACTACCCAACTCACTTCCGTTATGAACATGATGAACACGACTGCTGCTACCACCATCCTCAATATCGCTGCTTACAAGTTTGTTGCGCTCACCGATTTACCGCCGTACCGTGCGGAACTGAGAAGACTTTGCCAGGACCTTGAACTTCGCGGCACGATCATGCTCAGCCCCGAAGGGATCAACTTGTTCGTCGCCGGCGAAGAGCTCAACGTACGTCATCTGCTCGACGTCTTGCGCAGCCATCCGCTGCTTGAAGACCTTGAAGTCAAAGAGAGTTTTTCAGACAAGCAACCGTTTAATCGCATGCTTGTAAAACTTAAACGCGAGATCATCGCTTTTGGTATCGACGAAGTTCGTCCAGCGGTTCGGACTTCACCCAAGCTGAAAGCAACTGAACTGAAACAGTGGATCAGCGAAGGACGCAAATTTCGTTTGCTCGATACGCGAAATGTTTACGAAATAGACCTCGGGACGTTTCAAAATGCAGAACACTTAAGCATTTATCACTTCCGCGAATTTCCTGAAGCGATTGCCAAGCTGCCTGAAGAGACCAAGCAAGAACCAATCGTCATGTTCTGTACCGGCGGTATCCGCTGTGAGAAAGCCGGACCGCTGATGGAGCAAGCCGGCTTTCAGCACATTTACCAGCTTGAAGGTGGCATTCTAAAATACTTTGAAGAGTGTGGTGGCGCGCACTACGACGGAGCATGTTTTGTATTCGACAACCGAGTCGCGCTCGACCCCCAACTAAAACCGACCGGTGAATTGCTGTGCTTTGCGTGCCAATCGGTCATTACCCATGAAGATATGACTTCGCCTCATTTTCTCTACGGCGAATATTGTCCCAAGTGCTTTTTG
Source organism: Planctomycetia bacterium (assembly GCA_031412515.1). Classification (GTDB taxonomy): domain Bacteria; phylum Planctomycetota; class Planctomycetia; order Pirellulales; family Pirellulaceae; genus Aureliella. The sequence goes on from JANODD010000385.1 coordinate 14,682, forward strand.
ACTGCCGAGCAGGCTTATCAAAAGCAGATTGAAAAACGACAGCAAGCAATCAACAAATTCGCCACTCCGTTACCGGGTTCGACGCCGTATGACAATGTCCGCGACATTCATGTCCCCGGCCGATTTGAGAATTTTGCTTTGATCGATTTCCTTGATGCATGGCATCCGCCCACGGGACGCGCTCAGTGGCTCGCATGGCTGGCCGATGGCAGTATCACGATGAACGAACAATCGGTTACACCGGAGCGAACGGTGCACGGCGGTGAGTGCTTTGTTCAGCATATGCCGAATACAGTTGAGCCCGATGTCAACGTAGCCATTACTTTGTTGCACGAGGACGAATTGTTAGTCGTCGTCAACAAACCGGCTCCTCTGCCATCGCATGCCAGCGGTCGATTCAATCGCAATACGCTCGACTATATCGTCGGTGCCGCCTATCGACCCGAACGGCTTCGTCTGGCTCATCGCTTGGACGCCAACACTACCGGACTAGTCATCTTCTGCCGCAAGCAGGCTGCTTCGCGTTATGTCCAGCCTCAGTTCACGCAGCAAACGGTCGAGAAAGTCTACTTGGCTCGCGTTCACGGTCATCCGACTTGGGAAACCACCACATGCGATGCACCTATCGCGGTAGAGCCCGGCCCGCATGGCATTCGATTAGTTGATTCAAGCGGTCAGCCATCAGTGACTGATTTCAAAATTGTCAAGCGATTCGATGATGGCACGAGCTTGCTTGAGGTATACCCCCGAACAGGTCGCACCAACCAGATTCGCATCCATTTATCGCATCTTGGTCATTCAATAGTCGGCGATTCGCTTTACTTGCCGGATGGTCAGTATGGCGCTAATCCTACGTTATCCGTCGCCGACCCAGCCATGTGCCTGCATGCTTGGCAACTCAGTCTGAATCATCCAAAAGATCGCCAGCGAGTCACTTACACAGCACCGTTACCTGACTGGGCATTCGTTTGACCCATAGCCAGCGGCGCCGGGAACGGCTTGCAGTCGGCACCACGAGCGGGACAACACGGTAATATTTGTCTTCAATCCGCCGTTCCGAGATCGTAACGGTAAAGTGAACATAAAGAGCACAGGATATCGTTGGTTTCACTTGCTTCCGAAGCAGTCTGTGGTAGTGACCAGCGTGGCGGCTTCGTGTTGGGCCGACGATAGCTAGTACCGTGAAGACCCGCTCGTACTTCGAACTGCAAGCCGCCCCTGCGCCGCTGGCTTCGGGTCAAACAAGTGCACCTCGCCAAACCCCCATTCACCTCGCAGTAGCATTTCTCGTTTAACTTGAGATAATGGAACGACCATCACTTCATGCCCTCAAATTAAGGAGCATCCGCTATGCATCGTTTCCTATACTTCACGTTCTTAATCGCCAGTTGCGTCATGATTGCCGGGTGCGAGCCGATGCCGACGGCAACCCAAACACCACCACCGGCGGCACAGACGCCCGCCGAGTCCGTCAAAGCTCAAGTGGGTGTGGGCGCTAAAGGTCGCAGCTTGGATGGTGAGACCGGCGTTGGGAAAATGATCTCGGCACCTGTCTCAGCTTTCTTTGCGGTCAAAGAACGAGTCGCGTTCGACATTCAAATTCCACAGGCCGTCAACCTGTTCCAGGCTTCCGAAGGACGTTTTCCAAAGTCCCATCAAGAGTTTATGGAGAAGATTGTAAAGGCGAATCAAATCAAGTTACCGGAATTGCCAGCCGGAATGGTCTATCGCTTCGACACTGAACGCGGCGAACTTTGGGTTGACCCGGTCGCCACTGGCAACGCCACTCCACCAGCTGGACCGAATCCATAACTCGGTGACATGAAATTGAAACACGGCGAGAGTTGTAGCTGGGTTTGTAAAAACCCGGAGCTTGTTAAGTGACTCGAAAGCGAGTGAAGAGTTACTCGGCGTGCTAAAGTCCCGGATTCTCACGAATCCAGCTACCAACTCCGTTACGTGCGGTCGTTAAGCACGAGTTCATTTAGTAAAAAGTCGTTAACCATAAAGTGAGGTCCAATATGCGAACGTTAATGCAAATTGCATGCGCTACCCTGCTGTGCTTGAACACTGCAGTCTTTGTTTCAGCCCAGGAAAAAGGCGATGCGGCGATGAAAGCTCGCTATGACAAATTCGAAAAACTTCTAACGGGCGCAAAGTTCAAAGGCTCGTTCACGTTGGACGACAAACCGCTCAACGATCTGCATGAGGAAGAGTACGACATCGAAAAAGTTGAAAAACTTCCCGAGCCCGATTTGTGGTCGATCAAGGCTCGAATCAAGTACGGAAGCAAAGACTTTACCGTTCCGGTTCCCCTCTACGTTAGGTGGGCCGGTGAAACGCCTGTCATGACACTTGATAATATCACGCTCCCTGGATTTGGAACCTTTTCGGCTCGCGTTGTCTTGCATGTCGACAAGTACGCTGGAACTTGGCAGCATGATGATAAAGGTGGTCATTTGTTTGGTCGGATTATCTTGGCGAAGCAGGGCGAATCCAGCGGTAAGGCCTCGGACAAACGGAGCAAGTGACCCTGGCCAACGAAATGTAGCTGGATTCGTGAGAATCCGGCAACATACCTTGACTCATCCGGTTTCTCACGAAACCGGCTACATGACGCCTCCGTTGCAAGATGCTAGCATTTCGAGATTGAAAATATTCTGCCGTTAAAGGTCTAGGAAGACTGATCTGCCACCCTTGTGCTTTAAAGCTTGTGCAATAATCTGATTACGTCCCAAGCGGCTTGCATGGGATTACAAGAGCCTGCAGCGAAGCGACTCGTCGACTGATTTTGGTCCCGCGGAAATCTGCGTAACGTCAGGTAGCTGAGGGGCTGTAAGCACCGTAGCTCAAGGATGTAACAATGACAGATCGTCGTTCGTCAGTAGCTCTGATCGATCTCGGTTCTCAATTTGACCCAGATCATCCATCGCTTCGGCCCATTGGTCGGCACTCACTACTAGAGTGGACCGTCAAGCGACTCGCTGGTTCTTCACTGCTCGATGCCGTCGTGATTACAGGCTCAGCCGACTATGCGAGTATCATCGATGCGTTACCTATTGAGCCCGCAAGCTGGATACCTTCTGAGTTAACGACGCCATTAAGTAGGTGTATAGAAGTTGCAAAGTTGGCGCAGGCCAATTGGATAGTACTGGTCCAGAATAATTGCCCATTTGTTGATCCGATTCTTGTCGATCGATTGGTCGCTGCAGCATGGGCGACACCAACCAGCGACATGATTTCGTTTGTCTCACCAACGCGTCCGACGAGTTCACTACGCAGCTTAGGGCTGGTCGCGGAAGTTTGCCGGCGCCGAGCCCTGCGTCGCTTGGCGGGTCGGACAGACGCGAACGATCAGCGTGATGTGGCACAATTAATTCATTCGATGCCGGAGCTTTTTCATTCGCGATGTTTACCCTTGCCAGCGGCTCTAGATCGCGCCGAGCTTCGCTGGGCACTTGAGACCGAGGACGATTGGGATAAGGCTCACATGCTCCTCGATGCGCAAAGCGAGAACATCGACTATCGCGAGCTAGCGAACATGGCGATTCACTGCGATACAAGTCGCCTGCGCGTTGCTCGACGGGCACGTTAGCTAGCGCTTTTTGATGTTGCGCATTTTGAATTGTGTGCCACTGGTGTGCCACTGGTGTGCCACTGGTGTGCCACTGGTGTGCCACTGGTTTGCCAGTGTACCGAAGGGTATGTGTTCAAATAAAGACGTTTCGTTCCAATGCGTGGGCGCTTTGCACAATGGTTATCGAAGTAATCAACGCCGCACGTAGCGGTGCTTACGACATAGAAATCCACCACCGCGGTGAGGCATGTATTGGAATGATTTGCATTTTACTCGCGTCCAAACTTCGACAACTTTCACGGCGAGTGAATAAACGTTGGCACCGTTAACGCTAGTTTGAGTCAACTGCTCCGTTTCACTGGCTTTGCCCCTCAAAAGTCCGATATAAATCCAGACTTTGTGGGGCAAGCCAGTGGCACACCAAAACAAAATGCGCAACATCAAAACTAGCGCCTCATACCGCGAGGTGGGTCACTCTTGCCGCGTGTGACTAAGCGTAAAGTATTAACGTGGTGCAATATTAACGTGGTGCAAACAGTGCAGTCGGAACAAATTAATTCGCTGGTGTTCGCTCCTGACTTCGTTCGGCGACGGTACCAAGGCTGGACCATTGCAAGTAAAATGGTCGCATCCGGCAGAAGCGACCATGTACGCGGACCCACGCAAGTGCGACGAGTCGAGCTAACAACCACGTCAACCTGAAAGATCAGCTCATGCAACGTTATCTACTAACGTTCGGATTTCTTCTGGCTATCGCAGCCACAGCAGCATTTGGTCAAGATGCCAAGCAGCCCAATATCGTTTTCATTGTTGCCGATGATTTGGGGTGGGGCGACGTGGGCTGGCACGATAGCGAGATCAAGACTCCGCAGTTGGATGCACTTGCATCGCGCGGCGCAAAACTGGAAGCTCACTACGTGCAACCGGTTTGTAGTCCAACGCGCGCCGCTCTGATGACCGGTCGATACCCAATTCGACATGGACTACAGACGGGAGTGGTTCGACCATGGGCACAATACGGTCTGCCGCTCGAAGAGCAGACAATTGCCGAAGGATTGAAGTCGGCAGGCTATGCGACGGCCATCGTTGGAAAATGGCATCTTGGACATTTCAAGCCAGAGTACTTACCTACGCGACGCGGCTTCGATCATCAATACGGTCACTACAACGGCGCGATCGATTACAACACGCATATTCGCGATGGTGGTTTTGACTGGCATAAGGATGACGTTGCCAATCACGATGAAGGCTATAGCACGCATTTGATTGCCAAAGAATCGGTACGCATCATTGAACAGTATGCTGGAAAAAAACCATTTTTCCTTTACGTCCCATTCAATGCTGTGCATTCGCCACATCAGGTTCCACAGTCTTACTTGAAAGGTTATGAAAACCTCAAAGGCGAACGACGGATTTATGCGGGCATGTTAGCGGCACTTGACGAAGCAGTTGGCAAGATTGTCGAAGCGGTTGATAAAGCCGGAGTTCGCGACAACACGCTGTTTGTGTTTACTAGCGACAACGGTGGACCGCAGCCGGGTGTGGTTACCAGCAACGGCAAATTGCGAGCGGGTAAGGCTACGCACTATGAAGGTGGAGTCCGCGTGGCGGCCTTTGCAACTTGGGATGGAAAGATCGCAAAGGGTTCGGTCGTCAATGAGCCGATGCACGTCGCAGATTGGTACCCAACCCTTTTGAAGCTAGCCGGGGCAAAAGTTGAGCAGAAGCTCCCGTTGGATGGACTCGATATCTGGCCGACGATTGTTGATGGAAAGCCTTCACCTCATCAAGAGATTCTTGTCAACGCAGCGCCGCACTCCGGAGCGATAATCGCCGGCAGTTGGAAACTTGTTGTGAATGGAAAATTATTTAACGCTGGGTTCGATGGTGAGGATGTTGAAGACTCTGTGAACGCATTGTCACTAGAGCTCTTTGATCTTTCGAAGGATCCGTATGAGAAAACGAACCTTGCAGAAAGTGCCAAAGATAAAGCCGAAGAATTGAAACAAAAATGGCTGGCATACCGTGAGCAGGCAGTACCGCCGAAGACATCTCCTAAACCTCGCGGTTTCCAAACTCCAGAAGTCTGGGGCGAAAAAGATGGTAAATGATCGTCGAAGATCTTCATCCATCTTAGAGGGGGGCGGAATTGGAAGATTGCCAAAATGCAAGCGAGTTCGGACTGGAAGTGAGTGTGTTGGGGATCCGTAAAGTGTGGATTGCACCGATTTCTCGATGGAAAGTTGCAAAAAATCGGGGAGAAATCCCCTGATCTGCGCTCTCTGTTGCAAATGACTTTGTCGGGTGTTTATAATTCACGGGTGAATGTCGTTAAAAAGATGCCGCGAAGAGTTAAATCGTGAAGCGTAAATCACTTAAGTTCGAACAACTTGAGAATCGGCGTGTGATGGCGTCCGACTGGACGAACGCCGTCAATCCGCTGGATGTCAACTCGTCCGGTGAGGTCTCGCCGCTTGACGCTTTGCTCATTATCAATGACCTCAATCAATTTGGCAGTCGCATATTGCCGAACGTAGCCGCTGGAACGACTGTGCCTGCGTTGATTGATGCGAGCGGTGACGGAGCGGTTAGTCCCTTCGATGCTTTTAAAGTCGTCAATGCGCTTGGAATGTACGCCGCCATCGAGCCGATGATCGAATTTTCGAATGCCTCTGGAGAGAATGCTGGCTCGGTGTTTAACGGCCGCACTTCGCCAGAAACTAAAGTAGTTATCGAACAGTTGGCTGCTGCTTTGCCGGTGAAGTGGTCGTTCACGAGCGATGATAAAGGTGAGTTCAAAGGATTCGATGCGGGATTTCAAGGGCAGGCGGTACGCGTGACAGCAGTCGATCCCTTAGGCCGCTCAATCACTCACGATTTGATCTTTAAGCCTGGAGAGGCTGAACCTGCGTTGACCGCAATTGCTTCCCGTGGCCCCGCGATCGGTGATGTGGCTCCTGAAGTATCCTTGTTGAATCAAAATGGTGAAATGGTCTCACTCAAGGAAACGCTTAAGCAGGGGCCCGTCGTTCTGTATTTCTATCCGAAAGACAACACGCCTAAATGCTCTATCGAGGCACAGGATTTCCGGGACAAATCGGCCGAGATGAAAACCCTCGGTGTAACCGTTCTCGGTGTGAGTGTCGATCCGGTGGAATCTCACCTGGAGTTTGCCACCCAGTATTCGCTGAACTTCGACATTCTGGCGGACGATGGTATGTCAGCGTCGACCGATTACGGCGTCCTCTCTGAATTCAGAGGCAAGCCGATTGCACTGCGCACTACGTTCCTAATTGGTAGTGACGGAGTCATACGCGAGATCTTCCGTGATGTAGATGTAAGCATTCACGGAAGACGCGTGCTGGATGCTTTGAAGACTATGTAGAGCCAGGATGGGTCTGTGTTTAGAAATTTGCTGACTCTAACGGATTCTAGGTACATCGTTGATGATTTCGGTAGCCTTGCATCGAAGGCGCAAGAAGTAGATTTTCAACCTAATTCGGGCTGTGGGGTTTCTTTGACAGTCGATGAAATCCCGCAGGTTTACACTGCGGATCGTTCGGCTTTCAACTAAGTCGTTCGTCAACGAACTAAAGCGACGAGAGTTTAGGCGCATAGCACATTGATCTCCGACGAGTCGCAATCGTGTCAAACTCCGCTTCAGGGCATTGCGGCCTCAGCTTATGACCAGAGACTTGTCGGCTCGACCGTTCGGCCACTGTTCCATCTGCTCGATGATCTTTAGTAAGAAACAGAACAATCCGCAGTACAAGACTGCGGTATTCGTCAGCGCCGTTCTTGTGCGACCGGGAAACCCTAAAGGTATTCACGACTGGAAAAAGATCTCATGAAGGATGGCGTGCAATTGCTCGCGGCAAATTCGAAGAGCGGCGGCGGAGCAAGATGGAAAAACTTGGCGGCTTGGGGAGTACTCGCACTTGAGAAGCACACGAGCGTCTTGGGCTGGGATGACGCGAGACAGTCGGACAAGTAATGTTTGTCCTACTGTTCCAAGAATATCTGTCACTCGATTTTCGTGCACGTATTTTTCTTTGAGTAGTTGAGGTGCGCAGATCTAAATCGTAAGCATCTACCTAGACGTGATGCTTGCAATTGAATATTGCAGGTTGCGTTTCGAATTATTAAACACCGACAGGCGTTCTCCCGTTAACAATCTCTGTGCCGCTGGACAGGTGGGCCTCCTTTTTTGAAGCCGTCTGGTGTTATAGAACGCAGAAAAGGGGCTGATCTGGAAGAAACCTGCATTCTTCCTGGCGCATCCGAAAGCAATCGCGGCTTTCTTGCGTGAGTGCACTTGGCGTGGAACACCACCTCCGACGGAAAACCTCTTTGGAACTCCAGTTGTTACTTGGCGTGGTGTTCCGATCATTCCATGTGATAAATTGGATGTGAAGAGTTCTTATCAACTGGGCGGTTCGACGGGCACGACTAGCATTCTATTGCTACGCGTCGGTGAAGCGGATCAAGGCGTGGTTGGACTTCATCAAGCCGGCATACCTGGCGAACTGACCCCAAGTTTGTCGGCTCGCTTAATGGGCCTGGATGCCTTAGGCGTAGCGTCTTATTTGCTCACACTTTACTTCTCATGTGCAGTGCTCACGGATGATGCGCTGGGCGTGTTGGAAAACGTCGAGGTCGGCTATTACCACGACTATACAATGCGCGAGACTCACGGATTCGAGTTCGGATTAGGAATCTAATTTGGTGTCAACAGTCATCATCTGGTTTGCATTCAACAGCGGAAAAAGGGATTTGTAGCTATGACAGACAGTTTACTTCAACGAAGTGTGACGACTTCAGTCGCAAGGAACTTGGCAAACACGACCAAGACCTCGCCGAAGATGATGTCGATAACGCCGCGTTATCTTTTAAGTCTTCTACCGTGGGTTCAAGTAAACGGTGGAACCTTCCGAGTCAATCGAACCAAAGTAGAACTCAGCAAAGCCGAACGTATCGAAGTCGATTGGTCAGCCGGTGCGGCTTCGCTCTCGGCCGATTCGCTGCGCAGCGTGCCGTTGTTTTCGAAGTTGCCCGAAACGATCATGTCGCGCATGACCGGCGGCTTTAAGATCGAAGAAGTGTCGCTCGGTAATCAATTGATCGTCGAAGGTGAAGACCGCAGCAAGTTCTTCATCATTGCCCAAGGTCAAGTTGAAGTGCTCAGCAAAGGCGTTCACGGTAGCAACCTGCGCATCGCTCTGTTGACCGAAGGCGAGTTCTTCGGAGAGACCGATCTGGTTTCGGATAAGCCGTCGGACGTTACCGTGCGAACGATCACTCCTTGCGTTTTGTTGACTTTGTCACGCAAGGAACTCGACTCGATCCTTAGTGGACTGCCCAACATCGCTGAGGATTTTCGCAAAGCGATCGACGAGCATCTAGAGTTACGTTCGACGGTCAATCGTTACGGCGAACGCAACATCGATCTAGTGTCTGGCTTTGCGGAGAACGTTGAGATCCCTGAAACGTTCGTGGATTATTCGTCGACACCTCGCGAGTATTCGCTGTCGAGCGTCCAGACGGTGGTTCGTGTGCACACTCGCGTTTCTGATCTATACAACGGTCCTTACGATCAGTTGGAAGAGCAGATGCGTCTGACCATCGAAGGCATTAAAGAGCGGCAAGAATGGGAGCTGCTCAACAGCAAGAAGTTTGGACTACTGCATTCAGTTGATCCATCGATGCGGATCAGCACGCGTTACGGTGCACCGACTCCAGACGATCTAGATGAACTGTTGGCACTGGTATGGAAAAAACCAGCCTTCTTCTTGGCTCATCCCAAAGCGATCGCTGCTTTTGAACGCGAGTGCACCTGGCGCGGTGTGCCACCGGTGACGATGAACCTTTTTGGATCGCCAGTGATTTGTTGGCGCGGTGTGCCGCTCGTTCCATGCGACAAGCTGGAATTGAAAGGCCGTTTCCAAGCCAATCAATGGTTGGGAACGACCAGTATCATCTTGATGCGCATCGGCGAAGCGGACCAGGGCGTGGTTGGCTTGCACCAAGCGGGTATTCCAGGTGAGATCAGCCCAAGCTTGTCAGCAAGATTGATGGGGCTGGATAGCTTGGGGGTCGCTTCCTATTTATTAACTGCGTACTTCTCGTGCGCAGTGCTTACCGACGATGCACTGGGTGTCCTGGAGAACGTCGAAGTTGGTTACTATCACGACTACGATCACAAGCCCTCCAAAGTCAAATAGGTTGCCATGGAACCGTTCCCACCTGAACTCATTGCTCAAATTGCAACGAAGTTGTTCCAGCAGGGTCCACAAGATTCATCTGCTGTGAGCAACCTGTCCGATGCACGCGAAGCCATCGAAACGACTCCGGTCTATGGTAAATTGCCAGAGATACCGGCAGCATTTCCAAATCGCAGTATGATAACGGAGCATGCGCCGGTAGATCGCGGGCCGATCAACCATATGCCTGCCCATATGGAGCCCATGCACGCAGCACCTTCGTTGCCCAATGCACCGCAGTTTCATAACGCCCCGCAGTTTCATCAATCGCCAAGTGCTCCTTCATTTGCGCCCGTTGCTGAGACTCAGAGCCGATCGCCGCTCGCGTTTCGCGATTTGCCTTCAGAGACGCGATCGCCCACGAGATCGTTTTCGCATCCACCGCAAGAGATGGGCAGCGCTCGTAACGAGGATGGTCTTGCAAGGTTTGTCGCACAAGTCCGTAATCAATCGCCGGCGCAACGCAACGATAATCTCGATAGAGATCTGCTGCATTCACGGCACCATCCGTCTGGCTCTCCGCATGTTGGCTCTCCTTATTCAGGTTCTCCCTACTCGGGGTCTCATACGCCAGGATTCCAGACGCCAAGTTCGCACTCACCAGGCTATGCTACGGGTCACGGCTCTCAAGTAAGGCACTCTTCGACTGCTTTGGACGTCAATCGCATTCGCGATGATTTTCCAATTTTACGTCAGAAGATTCATGGTCATCCGCTGGCTTGGCTGGATAACGCTGCTACGACGCAGAAGCCGCAAGTAGTGATTGATGCAATCAGTCGCTTTCACGAAACTGACAACTCCAACATCCATCGTGCTGCCCACTCATTGGCCGCGCGAGCCACGGATGCTTATGAAGCGTCACGCGAAACGACGGCTCGCTTTTTAGGGGCTGGCAGCAGTAAGGACATTGTCTTCGTTCGTGGTACGACAGAGGCAATTAACTTGGTGTCCAACACCTATGGAGCCCGTTATCTGAAAAAGGGCGATGAGATCCTGCTTTCGACCGTCGAGCACCATGCGAATATTGTTCCGTGGCAAATGATTGCGAAACGCAAAGGAGCGGTGATACGGGTCATACCGATCAATGATCGTGGCGAGATCATCATGGACGAGTATCTACGATTGTTAAGTCCACGAACGCGAATGGTTGCGTTGACTCATGCTTCGAACAGTTTGGGGTCGATCCTTCCGGTCGCGGAGATGACTCATATGGCCAAGCGCTTTGGTGCGCGAGTGTTGATCGATGGTGCACAATCTGTTTCGCATATGCCGATCAATGTCCAAGCGATCGGTTGTGATTTCTTTGTGTTCTCGGGGCACAAGATATTTGGGCCGACAGGTGTGGGTGCGTTGTACGTGACTGAGGAATTGCATGATGTCCTTCCGCCTTGGCAAGGTGGTGGGAACATGATCAAGAATGTCACTTTCGAAAAGACGACCTACTCCGATGCCCCCGCGAAATTCGAGGCCGGAACGCCCAACATCGCTGATGCCGTCGGGCTTAAAGCAGCACTGGACTACGTGGCTGGCATTGGACTGCATAACATTGCCGCCCATGAGCACGCATTGTTGGTCGACGCGACCGAGCAGCTGTCGAAAGTCCCAGGACTGCGTATAATTGGGAATGCAAGGGAGAAAGTGAGCGTCGTTTCCTTTGTATTGGATGGACATCCGACCGAAGAAGTTGGCAAAGCCTTGGACCAATGTGGAATTGCGGTTCGCTCTGGTCACCATTGTGCTCAACCATCTCTTCGTCGCTTTGGAGTGGAAACGACAGTCCGCCCATCCTTTTCGATTTACAATACCCATAACGAAGTTAGCCGACTGGTGGCTGCGGTTCGTGCGCTTGCAAAGACCTAGGCTAACATTCGTGAGGTCAGGTTCATCGCCTGCTTCACCATGGACAAGAACTGGAACAAAAAAAGTTTCAGAGGAGAAAGAACTATGGCAACTTCCATTGCGGCTCCAGAGCTGCTCTCAATTACTCGTTCGGGCACCAACGTCGAGCTGCTTGACGTGCGAACTCCGATTGAATTTAGAACGGTTCACGTCGAGTTTGCGAAGAATATTCCGCTTGATCAGCTCGATCCCGAGTCGATCAGACGCGATCGTCGTGACTCCAGTAAGCCGCTCTACGTCGTATGCCACTCCGGCGGACGCAGCAAGCAAGCTTGCGAGCGATTGGAGGCCGCTGGTGTTGCCAACGTCGTCAATGTTGCTGGAGGAACAACGGCTTGCGTTGAAGCCGGTTTGCCAGTCGTGCGAGGAAAGAAAGCGGTATCGCTTGAGCGGCAGGTGCGCATTGCTGCGGGCAGTTTGATTTTGATCGGTGGCCTAATAGGCTTTTTCGTTCATCCGGCTGGTTATGGTTTGTCTGTGTTTATTGGAGCGGGACTTTTGTTCGCCGGTCTTACCGACACGTGCGGGATGGGGATGGTCTTAGCCCGCATGCCCTGGAACCAGTTGAAGTCGACGTAACCGAAAAATAGTTGTCGTGCCGCCGCTTCTTCGTTTGACCCATAGCCAGCGGCGACGGGGCCGGCTTGCAGTTTGCAGTACGAGCGGGTCCACACGGTACTGTTTATCACGACAACAATGCAGCATTTCCAGTTAACGGTGCGATCGCTTTTTCTGGTAGTCTAAACGCAGATGGGGTTCATTGGTTAATGAACCCAATCGGGCATGCCAACGTGTATACCGCCTAGCCAGTAAAAACTATTTTGCTGCTCGTCGCCGTTTGGCGTGTGTTGGTGGCCGTTATCGTGCGGGATCGAACTGGGCTTGGGCAATTAGTACGGTTTGGTTCCGCTCGTGGTGCCAACTGCAAGCCGACCCCGTCGCCGCTGGCTATGGGTCAAACGAGGTAAAATGCTGCAGGCAATTAGTACCGTTTGGTTCCGCTCGTGGTGCCAACTGCAAGCCGACCCCGTCGCCGCTGGCTATGGGTCAAACGAGCCAGATTCTGACACCGTGAAATAAAACGGGTGAGATTATTTGCTGGTTACTATTAACCGTTTCCATCATCAAAGCTGGAACAACTACCATTGCAACCTCACATGGAACGATTCTGCGACTTCTTCGCGTTGGCATGACAGTTGCCTATTGAAACCCATCCTCTGATTTTCATCGTCGCTCAATGGATTGGGCGAGCAGTTCCAGCTTGAAGGCAAAGGGAAAAAAGTGGTTATTCGTAAGCGATTTGGTTTTACATTGGTTGAGCTATTGGTTGTCATCGCGATCATCGGAATTCTGGTGGGTCTGCTTTTGCCAGCTGTTCAGGCCGCTAGAGAGGCCGCTCGGCGGATGCAGTGCGGCAACAATCTAAAGCAATTGGGACTTGCGCTTCACAATTACGAATCGACCTACAAGCGCTTTCCAATCGGATTTCGAGACACAGCACCTACCAACGGAATGCTCTATGACGGCGGATGGTCTTGGGCAGCGGGTGTGCTTCCATTCATCGAACAGACGTCGCTCTACAACACCCTCGACTTGCGGTTGCACCCTTATGGAACCGGAGCAACTGCGGCCAACATTGCAGCAATCGGCACACCGATCAGCTCTTTCAAATGCCCTTCCAATATTGCGCCAGATACCGCAGGAAACAACGCCGCTAATGCTAACGGAGCCGTCGCTGTTGCAATCACCAGTTACGTGGGTGTCTTAGGGGCCTTCGATGGTCAATGGTGCCAAGTTTCTGGCGCGACCAATGTTGAAGGTGTCCGCAATCACGGTCTGCTTGTCGTCAACGCTTCGCGCAAGATCGCGCAAGTAACCGACGGAACTTCCAATACATTTGCGATTGGTGAAGTTTCTTGGCGTCCGTTGGATGCGAACAATGATGGCTCAGTACGTCAGTTCATTCTTGGCAACATCACGACAGGCGGTGGGCCGCTGTGCACCAACGATGGATCAGCGAACAACGGTGCTCACTTGCACATCCGCGCTACTCGCCACAAGCTCAATGGACCAATGACTGGAGGTGCCAAATGGAAGGCCTTTCACAGTTATCATGTCGGTGGTGGTCAATTTACCTTCGTCGATGGATCAGTGCATTTCATCAGCGAGAACATTGAGCACACCAACACGAACTACACCGCGTCGCCTGAAAATGTAAATGGTCCCTTTGGCTTGTATCAAAAACTTGGTGGGATCGATGACGGAAACGTGATCACTGGCCTTGATTTGTAGGATCAAAGCGTTTTGTAGCTGGTTTCGTGAGAAACCGGACGAACTAGCAAGCGGTCTCTACCATCTGCCGGTTTCTCACGGAACCAGCTACCAGTCCAAGTTCAGAAGTTCGACCAACAAGTAAGAAGTAAATTGTCTATGAGCCAAATATCCAGCAAGATGCTATTCGTCGCCGCCCTCTCCGCTTTGCTAGCTGGATGCGGCCCCAGTGGGCCGCAATTGTCGGAAGTGAAAGGCAAGGTCACTGTCGACGGCAAGCCTGTTCCACGTGCGGAAATCGCATTTGTGCCCGAGGCTGCAGGTGGTTCGCCATCGTTGGGCAAAACCGATGCCGAGGGCAACTATCGACTTGCATTTACGCAGGATCGATTCGGAGCTCTGATCGGAAAACACAAAGTTACGATTACTTCGAAGAAGATTTCTCCCAATGAAATGCCGGACACTGGCGAGCCAATCGATACTGCTTTCGTTCCGATTCCAAAGAAGTATCAAGGCGCTCTAACGGCCGAAGTGAAATCGTCTTCAAATGTGATCAACTTCGAATTAGTAAGCAAATAATGCTCGCGGGCAAAGCGACACAATGCTCTGTGGCTGTCAAATGTTACGGCAGCACTTGCGGAGCCGTTAAGGGTGATGGCTTGCCGTGAAATATGGTCGTTGCAAACAACTGGCGATCGACAGGATTAAATTCTCTGAGAAAGCGAATTTCACGGATGTTGTTCTATTCGCTTCAGAGGGCCTTCAGCGATGAAATAAATCACCTTGTGCCGGCCTTGTGATTTGCTTTCGCGATTTTTTGACGCATTGCTCTCTGCCTCATTGCGATATGGCATGCGTGTTGCCTAAGGAGGTGCCTGCTTGGCTCGTCTTGACGAAATCAGCAAGCGGATGGTTTTAGAGCGGTGAACTATTTTGGAGTGTGCGAGTGATAGAAATGGTTAAGAGGGAGAGTGCTCATGAAGTGTTACTAGCAAAAACATCGAGCGCTTTTGTGGTTACCCTGCTAGGGTGTGCATTGTGTTTCTTAGGCTCACTAGGTTGTAAAGCTAGGCAGCCATGGGAAATAGCCGTGCCTACGAGCGGGACGGTCACCTTTGATGGTAAACCCATATCCGGTGCCGAAGTAACTCTGGCTCCCACTAGCAAGGACGTTCCCAATACGGTTCGACCATCTGCAACGACCAAAGCAGATGGAACTTTCAAACTTACAACGCACGTGCAGGACGACGGAGCTCCTGTTGGCGAATATCAAGTATCTGTGATATGGCATCCGCTAGTAGATAACGGCGGAGGACCATCGCGCGGTGGCAATAAATTGCCCGAGCGTTATTCACGTCCCGAAACATCAAAAATTACAGCTGCCGTCACGCCCCAAGGCGGCCCCCTTCCACCCTTTAACCTCACTACTAAATGTGTGAGTGTTAAGAACACTTTGTTTGACTCAGACGACTCCACTTACTAAAAGAAAACTTCAGAAAATGAGTATTTACAAACCCCAAAGAACTGGATTCACGCTAGTAGAACTGCTTGTCGTGATAGCCATCATCGGAATCTTGGTCAGCCTGTTGTTGCCTGCTGTTCAAGCTGCTCGTGAAGCCGCGCGACGTATGCAGTGCAGTAACAATGTGAAACAAGTTTCGTTGGCTGTGCATAACTTCCACGATACTTTCCGTCACCTGCCCTCTTCAGCTCGTCCGCCCGCTGGCACCGTTCGATTGGCAGGCTTAACTCGAATCCTTCCCTACATCGAGCAATCAACGCTGTACACTAGTTACAACCAAGCCTTGCAGTGGAGCGATTCTAATGCAACGCAACGTTTGGTCGTTAGCACGAAGATAGCAACCTTTATATGCCCATCCGATCCGCAAGGTGGCGCACTTGACGGTGATCCAGATCCGAAGACCACTGCCAGTGGTTATGCCAACAATATGGTTGTATCGAGCGATTACTCATTGGCTAAAGGCGTGGATCAAGGTATCAAGCCTTTCTTGCCAACCACTACTGTGCTTAGCGGTTTGTTCACAGACTCGTTGAACACAGCTCATCAGTATTTCCCTGGAATGTTCGTGCAGAATACAAGTCCTAAGTTCGCGGACGTAACTGATGGACTGTCCAACACGATCGCGATCCATGAATCAGCAGGTCGCCCCGCAGTTTGGCGAAAAGGTCCAAAGCAGTTCGGCTCGCTTCCTAGCACCAGAGTCAATGCTGGCGGTTGGTGCCGACCAGCTTCTGATATCCTTTTGACTGGCCAAAAACCGGATGGATCAGGATTGTTTGGAACAACCCCATTCAACGCTACCAATGGTTACAACGTTGGCAGTGAGACTTACCCAAGCGGTGCCTTTGGAGTTCAAGGAACAAGCCAACCCTTCGCGTTTCACACCGGTGGAGCGCAGTTTGGTCTAGGCGATGGATCGGTGCGATTCATCAGTGATACGACAGACATAAGCGCATTCGTCGCCCTCGTCACTCGCGGAAACGGTGACATTTCCCAGCTGAACGACTAAGTCGTTTTCTTTTAAGCTACTTCGATGCAAGTCCAAACGCACAGTCGTTTGGACTTGCAAAGGCTTGTGGCATCTTTACTAACCCGAATGCGTGAGCGAGGGGAACCCGTTTCGTGTGCCACTGGTTTGCCAGCGTACCGAAGTACATCGCTTCGCTTTGGGTATTTCATTCCGATGCATGGGCGCTCGGCATTATCGTCGCCGAAGTAATCAACGTTGCAGTTAGCGGCGATTACGACACAGTATTCCACCTCGGCGGTGATGTGTGTTTTGGAAAGTTCTATGGCTCACTTGCTTTCAAACTTCGGCAACTATCACGGCATGTGAGTTAGCGTAAGCACGGGTAACAGCAAATAGGGTCATCTACTCCGTTTCACCGGCCTTGCCCCGTATAGTCCGATAAAAATCCAGACTCTGCAGGGCAAGCCAGGGGCACACAAAATCGAATTGCGCAAAGTCGCCTCGGGATGTGTGCAAATTTGCTGGTTGCCCGTGTATAAAGCTGGTGACTACTGACAGCTAACGGTTTGCCTCCCGTAACTAGACAGGCTCTGCATTTTTTCTGTTATTTATTTCCTGGTTTTACCGCTACTGCATAGCGTATAAAACGCTGCAAATTCCACAAAAAACTGTTCGTATCCGTAGAGTAATTGCGATTTTAGTTAAACATTGCGGCCCGCGACAAGTGCCATGTTGCGTGTGGTACGGCAAATGCGATGTAGGCAAAGTGCCGAGTCAATATCCTCTGATAAACCCAGTGTGTGAACTATTATGAGCATCGCAATTCAAGCACTCACAAGCCTACAGGCGACAGCCAATCATCTACCTGTCAATTTGCCAAGAGCGTTACTAGCGGGTTTGATCCGCGATGTCGAAAAGCCTGTAGTACTTGATAAGCCAGCTGCGCTTAGCACCGTCATTGCAACAGAATTCCAGCAGGGAACAAGAAACGCAAGGATAGAGATTTTAGCAAGCGGCGAGCATAGCGTGCTGTGCTACGATGCGTCGAGTGATTACAACGAAATGCTGATCCGTCAGTCTATGCAAGCCGCAGTGGAAGCGGCGCAAGGTTGGGTGAAGCGAGCGTTCTAAATGCGATCCTCTAGATTGCAGCCTGCGATTCTAAACCAGCGACTGCGGCTTTTCAGTTTTAAGTTTGCAACATAACAAAATAACAAAGTCGCTTGGTTCCGTTAACGCACCGCACGACCTACTCAAATTCGCTGTCGGCGAACTGAGTCCTCTGTTTAACCAAGGCAAGTCGGAGAAGCGAGGCCACCGCTCTGAAGAACTGCTCGATTTAGTCCTCATTGCTAACAAGAAAATGAGGTTGTGCCTGGGCTGTGCGACAAATAGCAATTACTCAAAAATACATGGCGCGAGTTTTGTTA
This sequence comes from Planctomycetia bacterium, assembly GCA_031412515.1. Taxonomy (GTDB): domain Bacteria; phylum Planctomycetota; class Planctomycetia; order Pirellulales; family Pirellulaceae; genus Aureliella. Next base: position 32,611 of record JANODD010000385.1, read on the forward strand.
TACAGCTTCGTTTAGCTTCAACGCAATCGACATGTAAAAACGATGTGCCTCCCCTCGCCCCGGTACTCCGGGGAGGGGGTTGGGGGTGAGGGGCAAGTCCCATGTCAAGCCCATTCAAGTAGGCGCTTACGTTACCGTTTCAAGTATCCACAGCCAAAGTTGCTTCTTTCCGGACCGTGTGCCCCTCACCCCCCGTCCCCCTCTCCCCGGAGTACCGGGGCGATGGGAGTTCCTTCGTTCGTAACTGAGCTGCCCGGAGAGAAACAAAAGTCACATAAACTGCTCTGTCTTATTGCTATTTTTCGCACAGCCCAGGTTGTGCCCAGTGAACAGTCGAGCCAAAGATGTTGCCGAGAAAAAATCACAAACATTCTCAGAAGCTAGCCAAAGTGGCTGACCAGTTTTTCGGACCGCGGGCGTCCTCGCCCGCACGGGACAATAGCGCCCGACCTTAAAGGAAACTGCTGACTTAATAGCGATCCACCAGAATTTCGCCTATCAAGTAAGGAGAGTTTTTCAAGTTTGTTTTCATCCGTGGGACCACTATGTCATCCGTGGGCCATCGCAGTGCATTCCCCACCGGTGACATATCGGCCCCACGGATAATTCCCGTCTTTGTCTTCCCAAGTTTTATCGTTTGGCCTGCAACTGATCGGCCATGTATTTCATCGCAAGAACAACTCCGTTAAGTTTAGTACTCCCTAAAGACACGCATTGAGGCGCGAATTCAAGCCCCTTCCTGGTGGACGCGGATTCTTTGCATCTCATCAAAACTTTTGTCTTTAATCTAGAGATCCTGGACTACTGTATCGTCTTCCAGGATGCGGAAGGGCTTAACCAAACGTCTTTGATAATCTTAACATGGTAAGTTAGTAAAATCTCTAGAAGTATTTTCCCAGGCTCTCGGCTCGTAGGTCTTGGATAAACGGCCCGTTGGTTCAGTTGCAAAGCACATCATGTCAAACCCCGAAGGACTCGAGATTGCCCGCCGCTTGATCGCTGAAGAAGCCGAGAAGAAAACTGGTTTTCTTGATCTTGGATTTCTCGGGTTAACAGAGCTACCGGATGGATTATTTTCGCTAACGCACCTGCGGGGATTGAATCTTGGGATTGGGTTTAGGAGGGCGAAAGGAGATTACCAAAGTTCAGCTAATTCAATTGCTAGCAATTCACTTCCGGATTGCGTTTTCGAATCGCTACGCGATTTAAGACTCGAATCACTCTCGATTAACAGCGTCGCGCTAACGAACCTTTCCTCAATTTCGAGCTTGACAAGCTTGCAGTCGCTCGAATGCAGCAACACACAAGTCAATGATCTGACGCCGCTGGCGAACCTGACAAGCTTGCAGTCGCTCGATTGCAGCGACACAACAGTCAATGATCTGACGCCCTTGGCAAATCTGACTAGCTTGCAGTCGCTAAATAGCAGCGAAACACATGTCAATGATCTGAAGCCGCTGGCAAATCTGACTAGCTTGCATTCGCTACGTTGCAGCGGAATACCAGTCAATGATCTGACGCCGCTGGCGAACCTGACAAGCTTGCAGTCGCTCTATTGTGGCTACACACATGTGAATGATCTGACGCCGCTGGCGAACCTGACAAGCTTGAAGTCACTCGATTGCAGCTCCACGCAAGTCATTGATCTGACGCGGCTGGCGAGCCTGGCAAGCTTGCAGTCGCTCCATTGCCGCTCCACACAGGTGAATGATCTGACGCTGCTGGCGAACCTGACAAGCTTGCAGTCGCTCTATTTCGACGACACGCAAGTTGATGATCTGACGCCGATTGCTGGATTGAAATCGTTACGAACGATTGACGCTAGCCAATGCCAGCTCGATTCCTTTCCGGTCGCACTCCTGCGGTCAGAATTACCCATCAAGTTACAAATGTTCAAGACCAGGATTCCAGGAATTCCGACTGAAGTCTTATCGCAAAGTTCTGGCGAGGACTGCCGCGAACGTTTGCTTGCTCATGTGAACGACTTGCAAGCCGGAACGGAGCAAGTTAATGATGTAAAGGTCATTGTGGTTGGCAATGGGCGGATTGGAAAAACGCAAATTTGCAATCGATTGCGAAACGAACCGTATGAAAAACAAGCGGATTCGACGCATGGGATCACGGTTACGCAAACAGAATTGCCAATGCAGGCTGGTTCCGATGCAGCGGTTTTGAACCTGTGGGATTTTGGTGGGCAAGATCTGTATCACGGTACGCATTCGTTGTTCCTCAAGTCGCGAGCGGTGTTTGTGGTTGTGTGGACTCCGAAAGTGGAAACGAACGTCGAGTACGAGTATGGCGGCATGCGATTCCGCAACCAACCGCTGCCGTATTGGTTGGAGTATGTTCGAAGCGCCGCCGGGAACGTTTGCCCGGTTGTGCTCGTCCAGAATCAATGCGAGACGCCGCAAGATGAAGTGCGACAGCCGCCGGCTGATTCGGCGTTGCTGGACACGTTTCCCTATTTGCAGCAAGTGCACTACAGTGCTCAAGAAGATCGCAAACGGGATTCGTTGAACGAAGCGCTGCGCGAAGCGATCTCGCATTTGCGTGGGCGGGAGGGAATTGCGACGATGGGCATAGGCCGAATGAAAGTCCGCCGACAATTACAATGGTGGCTCGATGAAGACTCGCATCGCGAGCGCGATCAGCGGCAACACCGGACTTTGACGCAAAAGCAATTCCGCGAGCTATGCACGACTGCAGGCGACGTCAGCTCGCCGGACAGTTTGCTTGAGTATCTCCACAACGCAGGGATCGTTTTCTATCAACTTGGTTTATTCGGCGATTCCATTGTGCTCGACCAAAGCTGGGCACTCGACGCGATCTACACTGTTTTTAACCGCCAGCAATGTTACCGCCAACTCTCGACGCTTGGGGGACGATTTACTCGCATGTTGTTGGGAGCACTGGCGTGGCCGGTCGAAAAATACTCGCAAGCAGAGCAAGAACTGTTTTTGAGCATGATGGAGTCATGCGGAATCTGCTTCAAGCATCGCGAGGCAGACCGGCAGGGACGGTTTGAAGCGGAATACGTTGCGCCCGATCTGCTGCCCGATCGAGCGAGTGTCGCCGATCAACTTGCCGGTCGCTGGGACGAGGATGGCGCGAAGATTGAACAAGCTTGGCAGTTTGATTTCTTGCATCCAGGATTGGTGCGTTCGATCATTTCCGCAGTCGGCAAACAAGCTGGCGAGACAGCGGTCTACTGGAAATATGGCGTTTGGTTTTACGACGCAAATTCGCGAGCGAGCGCGATCATAGCGCACGAAATGCACGACGAACGTCAAGGCCGAATCGTATTACAAATACAGGGCGATCGCGCCGGCTACTTGCTAGAGTCGGTGACCAAATGGATTGCCGAAACGATTGGCAGCAACGCGAACTGCGTCGTTGAAGGGGGATCGACTACTGGTTTGAAGCATGCCATGCGATCCATGCCGACTGAAATTGAAGACATTGCGGTTCCGGCAGTCGAAACACCTCGCATTACCGATCCTCCGCGTCCTGCAGATCAAATTAGCGCGTGCGTTTCCTATGCCTGGAATGAAGAACGAAGCAATGATCCGAAGCAAGCCGGCAAGGTCGAAGAGTTTTGCACAAAATTGACCGAGGCCGGACGTTCGATCGTCCGAGACACAACGCACGTTGCACTCGGCGAACGCCTGTCAAAGTTCATGCGTCAGATCGGACACAGCGACCGCATCTATATTTTCCTCAGCGACGCTTACCTCAAGTCGCCGAATTGCATGTACGAATTGCTGACCATTTGGAATACTTGCGGTGATGACGAAGAACAATTTCGTCATCGCACGCGAGTCTTCACCATGCCCGGCACTGCCGTTTTTTCGATCGCTGCTCGGCTTAAGTACGCGGCTCACTGGAAGAAGCAACGGGCGGAAACTGAGGCGGCGATCAACGAACACGGTGTCGACGTGCTAGGACCGACAGACTTAAAAAACTTCAAACACATGCAAGATTTCACGCATCATGTCAACGAGATGCTGGCTCAAATTGTCGACATCCTTCAGCCGCGTGAGTTCGATCAGTACATTGATCGAGCGATTGAGGAATTGTGAAAAAACGACGACCGGGAAAGCCGAACTTCAAACGCTAGGCGAAGCTCACCGCAGCGGGCATGGATCTGCGCTAGCTTGGACCGTCCTATTGCGAAATTTGTACATACCTAGAATTCGATATGCAGTTGCAAGCCAAGGGAGCAGCATCGACGTATACAGCATTTCACAGATATGACTTAGCGAATGACTAGTTCCTCGCAATCGCTGGGCTGCAAAGTAGAGTGTTCCGATGAACCAGATCGACATAGCGACAACGCTTACAGGAGAATAGTTGACCAGCGCCGACAGAGCTGCGATTAGGCCGGAGGTGATAATCACCAAGTACAATCTAGGAAACGGGGCAACGTGCTTGCAGTAGAGCTCAAGGTGCTTTTCGTATAATAGCACATCAAACATGGTCTTACGCTGCTGATATAACGATATGCCCCAAGGGGCTGAGCGGACTGGATGAACGACGAGTGCCTGACGGGCATGCACCACTTGGAAGCCTTGTTCGAGCAACGAAAAGTAGAGATCGCTATCTTCGCGCCACGCAACTTGAAAACGTTCGTCAAATCCTCCCAGTGTCTTCATCACTGCCCGACGGACAAAGCAGTTGGCCGTTACAAAGACTGCAGTTGCCAAGCCGCTCGCATCACGCTCGTAGTCGGTAGGAACTTCAGGGATGGGCATTTCAAGCCGGCCCCAGGCCGCTGCGCAGGCTGGATCATCGAAGACGTGCAACCCTTCGGCTAACCAGCTTGGATCGGGAACGCAGTCGTCATCGGTGAAGGCAATCACCTCCGCCGCCGCGCGTCGCCAGCTGGCGTTGCGAGCCACGGCGGGACCATGAGTTCCTGGCGGATCACTGTGGACGGGTGCGTAGACTAACTTATATGGTGACCTTTCCGCATGGGCCTCAATCAGCGCCTGAGTCTCTGGATCGGCTGCATCGTCGGCCACAATCACTTCAAAGCGCTCTGCCGACAACGTCTGACGATCCAGCGCTTCCAAACATCGTATTAGGAGAGCGTGCCGTTTATAGGTTGGAATAACGACCGAGACTTGAAGCAGTTTTGAATCGAGCTCCATAGACGAACTCATGATGGCGTTTTTTGCAATACAAATGGACCGATCACCAGCGCGTCGAGCGGCGATGTCCAAAAGCTCTCGATGGCGTCACGAGGCGTGCAAACGATCGGCTCTCCCCGGGTATTGAACGAAGTATTGACCAGGACAGGGACGCCAGTGCGTTCGTAAAACGCTTGCAGCAAGTCGTAGTAAGCTGCGTTCTGATGGCGACTGATTGTCTGGATGCGAGCGGTTCCATCGACATGCTTGACTGCGGGGATGCAGTTGGCTTTGTCATCGGCGACATCATAGACGAACAGCATGAAGGGCGATTTGCGAGCGTCCTTAAACCAATCATGCACGTGCTCTTCCATGACTACTGGTGCCACTGGTCGGAAGTCTTCGCGGTCTTTGATTTCATTCAGTCGGGCTTGCATGTCGTTCGGAATGGGAGATGCCAAGATGGAACGTGCGCCGAGGGCGCGCGGGCCGAACTCCATCCGACCTTGAAACCAGCCGATGACTTTGCCGTCGGCAAGTAAGTCCGCGGTTTCAGCGGCCACGTTATGCATTCGGCGATAGCCAACCTTTGACCATTGCAAAAACTGTTCAATCTCTTCTGGAGCGAAATCAGGGCCCAAGTAAGCATGCTCCATCGTGAAGGCTTTGTAAGTAACACCGCGCATGTCAGCGTCAATTCGGAGCGCAGCCCCCAGCGCCGTCCCTGCATCGCCCGCCGCAGGTTGCACCCAGATTTCTTCGAAGGGCGATTCTCGCAAAACTGCCGAGTTCATGACGCAGTTCAACGCGACCCCACCCGCCATGCAAAGGTTCTTCATGCCCGTCCGCGCATGCAGCCACTTGGCAAGCGACACCGCGGTCTCTTCCACTACCGCCTGCAATGCAAACGCGAGGTCATAATGGCATTGCGTGAGTTCGCTGCCGCGCCGCCGTCGAGGACCAACCAGTGCCGTCAAATCTAGCGGATCGATCTCATAGTTCCCATTATCATGAACATGAATCGCACTGCGCAGTTCATTCACTAAGCAAGTCCTACCAAACGAAGCGAGCGCCATCACTTTGTATTCGTCCGAAGATCGCAAGAATCCCAAGTGCTCGGTAACTTCCTCATAGAGCATCCCCAACGAGTTCGGCAGATCGACTGAACCGATTTGTTCGTAGTTGACTCCGCGAGCGATCCCGTAAGTTGTTGCAGTTCGTTCTCCACGACCATCTAAAGTCATCACCGCGCTTTCATCAAAGGGAGCACACAAGTAAGCGCTCGCCGCATGTGCCAGATGATGAGGGACGTTATGCCAACGCCAACGTAAGCGATTGCTTTCCGGTTGAAGCCGCTCTTGCAAATGATGCGGCGCGCCATCACGAAGTTGTCCCGGCGCATGCAGCATCGATCCAAAAAACAATGAATCCCAAGGCGAATGACCGTTTGACGAACGTTCAGTCAGTCGCTCAGGCAGCGGGAGCATCAATTTCTTGACGCCGTTCTCATATCCCGGAAGCAATTTCGGATCGAACGAATAGGCAACGTGATCCACATCAGCTAGCGCAATCGCGGCTTGCTTCAAACAGTAGTCGATCGCATGAAAAGGCAGCTCCCATGTCGAAAACGGAACTGGCCGTTTGCCATGTTTGATGTGGGTGAAACGTTCCTCTTCAGCAGCGGCAACTGCGATTCCGTCCTTTACCAGGGCTGCGGCAGGATCGTGAAACGCGGCGTTAATTCCTAGTGTGTACATAAAGGCTGATTCCCTGGTGATGAAGTTCCAAACTGCGAGGTGTTCCATAAATCGAGCACAGCTTGCAGGACTGCGTGAGGTGTGACTTTCCGCAAACAATCGTGATGTCCTTCTGGACAAATGCTCTTTAAACAATTACGGCAAGGCACATCAAAATTCAGCACTCGCTGGGGAACTCGCCACGGCGTATGCTGAGGGTTCGTCAGCGCATAGAGGTCTACCACGGGCGTGCCCACTGCGGCGGCGATATGAGCTGGACCGGTGTTGTTCGTAATCAACACTGGAGCCGCCGCGATTAAGGCAGCTAACTCGTCCACCTTTAAGCAACCCGGGAACACCACCGCTTGCTTGCAAGCGGTGGCTACGGTTTGCAGCAGCGATGCTTCATCGACTTGGCCCGTTAAAAAAATCCGAAATCCCAATTGCTCGAGTTCACTGGCCACGATCGCGTAACACTCAGCCGGATAGCGTCGCGATGAAGCGGTGGCGCCTGGATGAATCACACACCACTTGTCCTTTTCAGTACATCGAAGACTCGCTAGTCGCTGCTGCATGGCAACTTGAATCTTCCTTGGAAGAGAAAGCCGCAAGCGATCGTCATCGATGGTCGCACCGATCGAGCGAACTAAATCGAGCTGCCGCACTACTTCGTGACGGGCATTATCTAATGTCTCGGTATCGTCTACCCAGTCGGTCAATAGTTGATAGGGATTCTCACGCGAGTGCGCCAACCGTAAGGGAATCCCTGCCAGGTAACAGGCCATGGCGCTCGGCAAAGCACTTTGTGTAAGTACTGTGAAGATAACACAGCCATCAAAATCAGCTGTTGCCATCTGGGCGATCAACTGCCATTCCGGCGCAGGTGAGATTCGCTGTCTACAGTGTTTTAGCCATGCGACTTCCGCCGTCCATACGTCGTCGATCTCCGGCAGTAGCTCAGCGACCTCTCGCGATCGGGGAGACGTCAGCAATGTGATGTGCTGCAGGTGGGGCAAGCTGCGAAGGGCGCGAATTGCAGGAGCTGTCATCAGCACATCGCCCAGCGAATCGAGCCGGATACACAACACACGGCGAACCTTGTTCCAAGCATAGGGTTTGGCAATGCACATCATGCGACCAACTAGCTCAAGGTAGCAACGGGTTCAGCTGTGCCGCTTAAAATACGATCGATAATTCGAGTCGTCGAGCGCCCAGCGACTAACGGAATGAACTGAATCTCACCTCCTAATCGTTCAACCAGCGGAGCTTCAGGCAAAGTGGCAATCGTATAATCGCCCCCTTTGACAAACACGTTCGGTCGCACCGCTGAAATGACGTTGTCTGGACGATCTTCTTCGAATGCCAAGAGATAGTCGATGCAATCGAGCGCGGCGAGCACCTCCAAGCGGTCCGCCAACGAGTTGATCGGACGGCCCGATCCTTTGAGGCGATGAATACTGGCGTCGGTATTAACTGCGACCACCAATCGATCACCGAGCGCTTTCGCTCGACGCAGATAGTCGACGTGACCATGGTGCAGAATATCGAAGCATCCGCAAGTCAACACGATGCGTCGACCATGCCGACGTTCTTCGGCCAAGTGTGTCGACAACGACTGGAGTTCCCAACTGCGTCCCATACCCACTTGGCATCTTACCAGTTCAGCGGCAGTGCACGTGGCTGTGCATTCTTTATAAACCACAAGCCCCGCCGCAGATGTAGCCAAGTGAGCCGCCATTTCAACGGATCCACCCGCCGCTAGCGACAACGCAAACGCCGATAAAAATGTATCGCCAGCGCCGATGACTCCTGGACGCCGACAGGACTGGGCTTCCAAGCGTACGGGCGCTGCGTCTGCCTGCAAGCAAACGCAACCATCATGATCGCAGGTTATCGCTACCGTTCGTGCGCCGGTCAATGCTAATAAGCGGTCACTATGCGTCACCATTCCTTCGCATCGTTGACGTGACTCCGCTGCATCGCTTAAACCGAGTAAGCGACGAGCTTGGGCATAGTTAGGTTTGACCACATCAGGATGTACGTTTGCAAAAGCGGTCAGCGACTTCGAATCGACACCTAACCAAACTTTCGCACGACGGTCGTTCAATTTGTCGATTAAACGCGGAGTCATGATGCCATAACCATAATCGGAAACAACTACCAAATCAGCTTCCTCAAGCTGACTTGCAAGGGCTTCTTCCAAACGACATTCATCAACGTCATCAAGTCTAGCAGTGGTTCCTTCGTCGACTCGCATCAGTTGCTGGGAGCCTGACTGCAGGCGGTGTTTTGACAGGGTGCGTCTATGGTTTGATAACAGAGCATTTTCGATGTTTACTTGATGGCGCTCAAGCAAACTGCGGATTCGCTCACCCGCTTCATCGTTACCAATCACGGTGATCAGCTTTGTCTTGGCGCCTAAGGCCGCTAGGTTTGCGGCTGTGTTGGCTGCTCCTCCGGGGCAATAACGCGTCCCCTGAACATCAAAAACCGCAGCCGGTCCTTCAGGAGAAATTCGATTGACGGCGCCCTGCGTGTAGGCATCTAACATTGCATCACCGATGACCGCAACGTTCAATTCATTGTAGCGAGCGATGACATCCTGCCATCTAAACGTTGTTTTAAATCGATCCACTTCGAGACTCCTAATAACGGCACGTTGCATCGGAATTCGCATCCAAAATCGATTGCTGTTGCAAAACGATTGCGGCCGCTTGCTGCATATTTTCAACGATGAATTCAGGCTGCCGCAGATCGACCATCGGCTTGTCGCGTTCGGTTCCAGTATCGATCAATATGGTTCGGCAACGGGCCCGGTTTCCAGCTTCCACATCATCCAAGATGTCGCCAAAGAACCATGAGCTTGCCATGTCAATGTGAAGTTCGGCGGCGGCTTTCTCGAGTAGACCTGGACTGGGCTTGCGGCAGTCACAGCGCTGTGTGTACCCGGGAACGCACCCACTAGGATGATGCGGGCAGTAGTAAAAGCCCGCGAGGTGAACGTCCGCTTCGAGCAACAGTTCGTTTAGCCGTTGCACAGCCACCATCAACTCTGCTTCATTGAAATATCCCAGAGCAATTCCGGCTTGATTGGAGATCATGATCAGTTCAAATCCAGCCGCCCGCAGTTGCCTCAAGGCCTCTGGTACTCCGGGCATGAACTCGATCAGGTCCGGATTAACGTTATAGGGGACGTTGACCACCACGGTCCCATCTTTATCGAGAAACACAGCAGGGCGAGTCATAAACTGGCCCTCATGTTCAGTTCGGAGATGGACATGGCATCGCGGGTTTCGAGCAGTGGAGCGGTCGGCTCTTTAGGTGATAATCCCGCATAAATTTCGGCTAACTCTTCGGCCACTTGCTGCCAAGTGAAACGTGAACGGACCCACGCTAGCGATTGCTTTCCCAGTCGTTGGCAGAGTTCCGGATCTCTGTACAACTGCAACAGTCGTGTAGCTATTGCATCTGGATTACGGGGCGGAACATGAAATCCTGTCTCGCCATGGCGGACCGTGAATTGAATGCCGCCTACCTTGGAGCCGATCACTGGTCGTCCGCAGGCCATCGCTTCCAGTGGAGTGATGCCGAAGGGCTCGTACCAAGGCGCCGTGACAAACACATCGGCGGCGCAGTAGTAATCGCGAATCGCATCGCGGCCGCATTGTCCAGTGAAATCGACTTGGGAGGCTACGCCTTCGTGCATCGCGATCGTCTTTAAGCGACGCAGTTCTTCCGATTCAGTATCCGGTCCCGCAACATCGCTGCCTACCACAAGCAATCGGCCTTCCAACCCCAGTCGCACCGCCTGTGCGAAGCCGCGAATCACATCGTCAACTCCTTTCCGGGGAACCATGCGCCCGAGCTGCAAAACGGTGAACGGTTCAGGGTCGATGTTAAGGTTGCAACATGCTTCTCGTTTGTCGCGCGGTGCGACTTCGTAGTCATCAAACCCGCAAGCGACCATACGAAGCTTCTTGGGATCAACGCCGTAAAGTTGAACTTGATCTTGCGCGTCTTGAGGACACTCCGCAATAACAATGTCCGCTTCGCACATCGCTCGCTGTTCAATATCGAGCCGCTCGATCGGAAATGCGTCGCGCTGAGCTTGATGGATTAAACGAACTCGTCCAAGAGCGTGAAACGTGACGACTAAGGGAAGATCGGTCCACTTCTTCAATTCACAACCGACGTAGGCCGACATAAAAAAGTTTGCATGAATGCAGTCGTAGGGTGAACCGTTACGAAAGATCTGACGCATGCTGTCAGCAAACTCGTCCATGTAAGGGAGCAGTTGTTCTTTGGGTACATACATTGATGGACCTGCTTTGACATGAAATACGCGGACTCCGGGTAACCAAGGTTGCACAGATAGCTGGTTGTAATGATCACGACGGGTAAATATGTCGACTTCAAGACCCAGCTGCGCAAGGTGTCGTGCAACCTGGGCGACGTAAACGTTCTGTCCGCCACTGTCGACACTGCCTGGGGCAGCTAGTGGTGAAGCGTGTTCACTGATCAATGCGATGCAAGCTCTCATCGGGTCGCCTCCGCAGTTTCACTTAAAGGGATAGTTTCAGTGACGCTTGTGTTTTCACTCGCTTCATCAACCTCATTACGAACGACCGATTGGCTACCATCTACAGTTTGGACTGAGGCAGGATGCGAGGCAGCCGTCCGCCTGGCGACCGAGTCGCCCGCAACCTCACACAGCAATTGATGCCAATCATCCGCAAAACGGCGAATATTGAAACGCTCGAGGGCAAGTTGACGCGCAGCCTCTCCCATCTGTTGCGCCAACCGTCGATCGCCCACGAGTCGCTCCATGTGCTCAAGCAATCGCGATGGGTTATTATCGAGATAACCGTGAACACCGTTGTTAATTACCGTAGCCAATTCGCAAGTGGCCAGTCCGACGATGGGCAAACCGATCGACATTGCTTCCAAGATTGCCAGACCCAGCGAGGTATAACGAATAGGGCTGAAGAAGTAGCGATAGCGAGAAATGAAATGCGCAAGTTCGGTCGGTGAGATTTCTTCAAGACCACCGGCCTCTTCAGCGGCCATTCCCACTAAGTCCAACGGCGTTCGCTTAGCCAAATCACGAAATATGTCCGCGCCTACTTTCCTGCCGCGCCGAGCTAAATGGTTGAGTGCCGTGATACCTCGCGGAAGCTCACCACTAAACCTTGCACTCTCAGGAACTTTAACTCCATGCTCGATGACACGTGTGGGCACTTTGTCTGACTGCCACATCAGCCGATTGTAGTGCGTCACATGGACTAACAGCCCGTTCGGGTCGTTGAACCAATGCTTCTGATCCGTCACATCGTCCCAAGGTGGATCATGTTCGAGATAGATCTTCGGTAACCGCTGCTGGCTTGCGCTCAGCAACTCATGCTGGTCAAATTCGAAGTGCTTGCGCGACTGAAAGAGAATGCAGTCGAAACGCTGTGTTTTCAGATCCTTTAAAGGGCAATCTTTGACGTTCTCGCCAAACGGAAAAGTGTTTCCGCGACCTGAATAGCCATGCCCGCTACGACCACCAACCGGTAATATGAAATCGCAGGGCGTCTCGCTGAGGTACCACAGATAGTTACCGTGAACATGCCATGTTAAGACCTGTAAGCGTCGAGAATGCATTTTATACCTCTTTTAAAAAGCTTTAATTTCCACTGGCGCACAGGGTACTAACGCATAAGGAATTAGTACGCTCGAGTGAGTTTCTCGCTGCCGCATAGACATCTTCAACGCTTAGGCCTGTCGCGCACGGAAAGCCGACTGGGCAGAGCTGAAAATGGCACGGGCGGCAATCAACAGGGACAGAGATCGCCGAATGCAACACATGATTTTGTGGAAACCAACGAGCAGGCTCCGAGCCGAGTACAATAATTAAACTAGGTGTCTTTACCGCTGCTGCAATGTGCGAGGCGCCGGTGTCATTGGAGATCAGCAGTCGAGCTTCTTCGATAACTGCGGCAAGTTCCCCAACCGTTGTCTTGCCGAACAAACTAATACAGTTGGCGATCGACGAGGCGTTCAGTCCAGATTGCACATCCCATTCATCTGCTACGCCTGTTAGCACAACTTTGTAGCTATCTGCCACTAAGCGTTGGATGAGTTCGTGGTAGCGATCAGTCATCCAGCGTCGAGTTCTCGAGCGACCGCCTGCATGCACGCATAGGTAAGGCTCGCCTAGCGAGATTCCGTTTTCGGATAGCAACTCGCGCGCACGAATGCGTTCCACTTCGAAAATCGGAAACTCGAGCGATTCTTCGCAATCCGCTGCACCCAAGGATAGTATCAGTGACTTGAGTCGGTCGATCTCATGCCCTGACTCGGGCCACTCAATCGATGATTCCAGCGCAATACCAGGATCGGAAGCAGGATGAAAACCCACAGTACGTTCAGCCGATAACTCACGCACAAAATCATTGATGTAGCCGCCGCTACCTTGTAATTGAAGAATCAGATCCCAAGGCCGTCGCTGAGATTGGAATCGCAAACTTTCGAGCGCTACAAAATCAATAGGCTGACGTTCAGGGATGCCGGGATAGCCCGGGAAGGAAATAAATTTGTCGAGATACTTCGAAAACCTCTGCACAAAATCCTTTGCCCAAGGCAAACCACACAGTGTTATTTCTGCGGTCGGATATAAGCCGCGTAAACATCGCAAAGCAGGAACCGCACACAGTAAATCGCCAAGCTGCAAGGCGCGTACAACCAAGATACGTTTGGATCGTTCATCGACCGTTAGTAGCATTGAATCGTTCACTTGCGGCTCATGTATTGTGGGATTCAGAGAGAACGTGAGAGCGGGATAGCGGTTCGGCGAAAATGCAAGTGCTGTGCCGCATGTGTATCTATGGGACTTAAGGCAACGTGAAGTACAGGAATGAATTGTCAGTCCAAAAAGCAGCTCGAAATGAAATTAAAACTCGGTTTAAAGGAACAGGTTATGCAGTAGTGCGAGCAAGCGATTTAGATAACGGCTCGACATTTTTCATAGTTTTTGAAGGCAGGGATATCGTTATGATCGGTCACCAATCATCGTGGGAAAACGATACGGAATTTAAGGAACGCCTCGAGGCCATTTCCGCTCAGTTGACCCGCTCGGCTGAAGTACTGACACGGACCGCACAGAGTTGCCCGGAAACAATCGCCCAGGGTGCTCAGAGGATCGTCGAGTGTTTTTTGAATAGCGGAAAATTATTGATCTGTGGCAACGGAGGGAGCGCCGCAGAAAGCCAACACATGGCGGCTGAATTGACGCATCGGCTGAGTGCTGCAGTGGAACGCCGCGCGCTGCCAGCTCTTGCATTGACTACGGACACGTCGCTATTGACCGCTTGCGCTAATGACCACGGATTTGAGCACGTCTTTGAACGTCAGGTCGAAGCGTTGGGACGTGTCGGAGATGTTTTACTTGGCATCAGTACCAGCGGATCGTCACCCAATGTCGTCAAGGCGTTTCGACAAGCGCGAACGCAAGGTCTCACTACGATTGCACTCGTGGGGTCATCTGGTGAAATGGTAAACCTGGCGGACGTCGCCATCTGTATTCCCGATGCCGACGCCCAATCGATTCAGGAATCGCAACTAGCGGTGATCCATGTTTTATGTGCACTCGTCGAACAAGCGATCACCGCTTTCGATTTTCACGATGCTCTTACAATTATCGATCAAGTCAATGAGGCCCGTTATTCACAGGCTCTGCCCTAGCGTTTTCCCCAGCGGATTAGTCTCAGTTAAGCGCTGCACCATCTCTGGAAGCGAAGTGGCTCCTTCTTCTTCCACCGAGGTTAAGCATAGGAACCCGATTAACTTGCCGACGCTGGACAAAAGGAACAGCAACTGAATACCGCTCAGTTCTACAGAAACAAAGTGCCATTGACCTTGGAGAGTCATCGCGAGCCAACCGCCGGTCATGGCACCTAAAGCGGCAAGCGTGCCGGTCGCTGCATTGAACAATGCCATGTAGGACGCGCCGTTGCGATTAGGGGCGATACGCAACAGTAGATTCTGAGGCCCTGTAGTCAAAGGCGGGTTCAACAAAGCAAAGACATGCACCGGAATGATCATCCATATCGACTGCGGATGAACGAGCAACCAGGCTAGAGGTAAGAAAACGTCGCACAACGTCGCCAGTAACACGACTGGTCGAACACCAAAACGCAATTTCAATCTTGTCCACATGCCGTTCAGCGCGATGGCCAGCATACTGCCTGCAGTAGCCAGCGCCATGACCATCCAGAAAGGCAAATGCAATTTCTGCAGCATGTACACTGCGTAGAAAGGTGCGGCCAACTGAGTCGCAAACTGCCATACAGAATAGCCGACCAGTAGACGCCGAAAATTTGGCTGGCGAATCGGGGCAAGCCACTGACTTGGGCTGGCCGTCGCTTGGTTGTCGCGATTGTCGGAAGGGGGTATACGACCCAGGATTGTTACTCCTGCAAGTCCAAACAATAGCGCCAACGCAAACACGATCACAAAGCCGCCGATCGACTGTGTGTTCGAGCCACCAAACCAAGAGACTACGACTGCCGCAATGAGACTCATCGCTAGCGAGAGTCCCGAGTTATAGAGATTACGGCGCGACAAAAATTCCACTCGCCGATCTTCGGGAATCAGCCGCTTGATCCAGTCCATCCAAGCCAGGCCGCCGATCGACCCAAGAGCACTGACGCTTGCGAGCAGGCCGATGACCCACCATGCTTGCGTCTCTTTGGGCAAGTCGTGAAATAGAAATGGCACCAAAAGAATAGGCAACCACAACAACCGACTGGCCCAAGTCGCCAGCATGCAGAGTTGTTTTGAGCGACCAGTGCGATTAAGAATAGAAGCCCCTGCAAACTGCGCGGCGTGTCCCAAAGTCGGTAATGCGGCCATGATGCCGATTTGCAAACGCGACGCGCCGAGTTCCAACGCGAAGCCCGTTAGAAAAACTCCTCCTAGGAGTGTCCCCATGACGGTGGCGAGCGCACCTTCTGCAACCGAGTAATTCATCGTTTGCTCGATACCCATATTTTCCATACTTATCTTTCACCTTGCCAAAAGCAGTAAATTCCTTGCATCCTATGCCGTACATGAATGGCTTCCTTCAAGGTGCGCGTCGTGTGGCGGGATTCTTGAAAATCGTTTTCGTGGGGTCAATGGCAATGCGGCGCAATCTGCCAAGTCTCGGATTGCTTCTATCCATTCCCGCCAAACAATGCTCAATCTGCACGAACATCGGGCATTCTAGAAGACGCTTCATGCCGGAAGCGAGGAATTTGGTTTTTCGCCTACCAGAGTGATCGTCGTTTAGTCAGATATCGAGTTTTCTGGCCACTCAGTGTGACGCGTGTTAATTCGACAGCTGGTAAATAACGCACCAAAGAGATCGCACAACGATCAAAGCGGAATAAGTAGATCGCAGTCCAGATCGCCCTTTTAGCGAGGCGCCCACCACACACGAACGGTTTTGTCCCAGCTAGCTGAGGCGAGACGCGTGCCGGTTGAATCAAAAGTGATGCAGTGAACGTGGTCGGAATGTCCTTTCAATAAACCGACTGCTTCGCTTGTGCGTAGGTCCCAAAATCGGATGGAGCGGTCGCTTCCGCAGGTAGCCAAAATACGCCCATCGGGACTAAATGCGGCACACATGACGTCACCCGAACTGCCATGCAACACGGAGTTCTTAAGGGAACTGCCCGACGAACCAAATTGGGTCGTTGAATGCAGTTGCACGGTGCGATCAGAACTTGTGGACGCGAGTAAGCGGCCATCTAGTGAATAATGCAAACTGGTTATTTCAGCTTTATGTGCATGGATCTGCATACGCTGGGAAGGATTGCTGATTTCGCAAACGTCGACAGTTCTGTTCACGCCGCCTGTCGCAATCTGCTTTCCGTCGGGCGTACAAGTGAGGGCCCATGCGGCACCCTTAATAGTCATGACGACCTTCTTCTGCATACGTGTTTTTACATCCCATTCTATTACTTTGCCATCGTCACCAGCTGAGTAAAGCGAAGTCCCGTTCAGGTCTGTAGCGAGCGCATTTACCGAACCTTGATGACAGTTTTTCATATCGAAAAGCAACTTTTTACTGGCAATGCTCCATAACTTTATCGAAGAGTCGCGACCTGCTGACGCTAACGTGTCTCCGTCAGGCATCATTAGCAAAGATTGTATGCTGTTAGAATGTGCTTTTTGACCATTGGGATTCAACTCGGTGTCGACCAACTGCCCCAACCGTTCTCCTGTCGCTGAGTCCCATAGTCGAATGGACTGATCGGCACTAGCCGTTACTAGCAATTTATCTGAGTTTGCAAAACAGGTTGCCCACAACCAGCCATCGTGAGCTGGGATACTTAGGTTGACCGCCGGAGCAAGTCGATCAAATAGTTGCACGTTTCGATCGCGGCCCCCTGAGGCTACGAAGCGTCCGTCTAAAGAAGTCGCCAGAGCGTATACAGAGTTCTCCTGACCGGTGTGCATTTCTATTTCCTGTGCACTCGTTCCATCCCAGACGTGAACGAGGTTGTCTTCGGCAATAACAGCAGCAAAGCGCTCGGTACCAGGAATGGCAGAGAGCATTTGGACATTCCCAGAGTGAATGGCTGTTTTTTTCGATAGCTCAATTTCGGAGGGCGTCCAGAATATCATGTCCTCATCTGCATGGCCCGTGGAAACCAGCAATTGGCTATCTGATGAAAACAAGAGATATCGTACTGCACCTTTGTGATAATTCACCGTTTGGATTGGCTCAAGGCTTCCTACCGTCCACAATGCAACATCCCCAGCGTTGTTTCCGGTAGCGAGCCATCGACCGTTATTAGCAATGGCAATTGTGACTATTTCTGTAGTATTCGTCGAAGTGCAAACGGTTTTTCCGTCTTTGAAACTTATCAAACTAAATTTGCCTGCACCGTGTGCAACTACTAACTGTGATCCATCGGCAGTAAATTCTACACAGTTGACTCCGGTCAAATGCTCCAAAACTCGATCATTGTTTTGCGACGCCAATTCCCCTAGGACTAGCCGGCCTTGCTTGTCGGCGTATGCCACGTGCTGATCCTTAGCGGATAAGGCAACTCCCCAGGGTAATGCGGTTGTCCGTGATTGCCGGATTTCAGTGTAGCGATTGGTCTCAAAGATCGTTAGCTTGCCTCCGCGACCAGTCCATAGCAAGTAATTTCCATCGGAACTGTAACTCGTCAATGCAGTTAGTTCTCCGTGGTCTGCCCGGAAATCAAATAGGCGAATCCTTTTCACGGTGTCCCAGATACTCACTTCGCCGTCGTTACCACTAATCGCCAGATGTGGTTGGGTCGGCGAGAATGCAATTCGCGTGACAATATCATCGTGTTGAAAAGTTGGTGTGGAATGAGAAGCTTTCACCAGTTGATTGTAATAGTACCAAGGAAAGGTGCGCAGTTCAGGTTGTTGCCGCGCGAGTAATTCTTCAGCGCGACTCACTAAACCACGGTCCCATGAGTCTTGGACCATGTTCATGTGAGCGACATAAAGGTATTGATTCGTAAGCTGCTCTTGAGCTATAGCTCGGGCGGCGTCTTGAGTCGCTTGCTGACTACTGGCCACAGCGTTCTTTGCACTTACGTGAGCGCGCCGCCACAGCACAGAAACCGACACCAAGCCAGTGAAAAGCGATAGTGTTAGTCCAGCCACAAGACTCGCGATTAGTGGTTTTCGTTGGCACCATCGAATTCCCTTTTCAATTGAACTAACAGGACGTGCGTTGATGGGTTCGCCATTTAAAAAATGACGTAAGTCATGCGCAAGTTCCATGGCATTTGAATAGCGTTTTTCACGATCTTTTTGCAAACATTTCAATGTTACAGTTTCAATGTCTCGAGGAATCGCAGAATTGAGTGATCGTAGAGTAGGTGGTTCTGCTTGGACGATCTGGTGCAGCAACATGGGACGATTGCCACGAAACGGGAGTTCGTGAGTGAGCAAGCGAAACAACATAACACCGAGCGAATAGATGTCCGTTCGAGCATCCACAGAATGCGATTCGCCACGAGCCTGCTCGGGTGACATATACAACGGTGTGCCTAATATCGTTCCATCAATAGTTACCGTCATTTCGCCAGTTTCGCGTTTAGCCAATCCGAAATCAACGATGTAGGGTTTTTGCTTCTCGTCCAAGAGAATATTAGATGGCTTCAAATCTCGGTGAATCACGCCCGCTGCGTGCGCATAACCGATCGCTTCAGCGAGCGTTGCAATCATCGTTGCCGCGTCTCGGACATTTAACTTCTTCGCGGACAGAAAGTCTTCGAGTGACACTCCTTCAATAAATTGGCTGACAATAAAAAGGATTTGTTCGTGCCGCCCAACTTCATATACGGGGACGATATTAGGGTGGTCCAACTGAGCGGCGGCACGTGCTTCGCGAAGAAACTGCTCGCCATTTTTAGCACTCAACTTTTTTAAGTGCGGGATCTTAATCGCAACCAGGCGATCCAATTCCAAGTCCTTGGCCTTCCAAACTTCTCCGAAAGCCCCCATGCCGACCAACCGCACAAGCTCAAATTGTCCGAGCGATCTGTGACCATCTACAGCGCCTACAGTTGTCTCACACAACAAATCAAATGTCTGGCCGCAGAAATGGCAACTTAAATTCGAAAGTTCACTTTGCTCGCTGATCTCCAGCATGGCCGAACAGAGTGGGCAGCGAGTTTGCATCGAATCGACGACCTATAATCTAGAGAAATTCTCAACCATCGCATGAGTATAGCCAAAGCCACACGTCAAATTGATCGGATGCTCTGATCGAAATGTGATAAATGTCACTACATGGTCAGGTAGAGTTGCCAAGAAAGGGCCGAAGCACGGTGACCGTGTGGGGCATGCGCGGTTTTGCGTCGCTGCAAGAGCGTTATAAACGTCGATTTTATAGTACTTTTTGCTTATTCTATGCTAAATTCGAAAGTTGAAATCAGCCGGTTTGGTACGAATCCGTCGACAACGGTCGTTAGCGGTGGTTGCTGCCCCTTGAACAAATTGACTCTTCCGCCCATGCTTTTGCGGAAATAAATCAAATTTGGCGGCGAATTTGGAGGGCGCAAATGGCGGGACTTTTTGATCTTTCGACGGACGTAGCGGTCGTGATTGGCGGGACGGGCGGCTTGGGCGGCGCGATGGCGGATGCTCTCGCGGCTCAGGGCGCTACCGTCGCCGTTGTGGGCCGAAGCGCCGAACGCGGCGGGCAGCGCGTCGATGCAATTAGAGCGGCCGGCGGCTCAGCCATCTTTCAAGCCGCTGATGCACTCGAGCCAACATCGCTTGCCGCCGCTCGCGACAGTATTCAATCGCAACTTGGGAATATCACCATTTTGGTCAACGCGGCTGGTGGCAATCGCCCCGATGCGACGTTGCCTCCTGGAAGCGATTTTTGCAAGCTGTCGCTCGATGCTTGGCGCGATGTTTTTGATCTAAATCTTGTCGGTGGAGTCCTACTTCCGTGCCAAGTCTTTGGTCAATCCATGGTGGCAAATCGCAAAGGGAGCATCATCAATATCGCGTCGATGTCGGGAATGATTCCGCTGTCGCGCGTGGTCGCGTACTCGGCTGCCAAAGCAGCGGTGATTAACTTGACACAGTTTTTGGCTCGCGAATGGGCAACGACCGGAGTGCGAGTTAACGCGATTAGTCCAGGATTTTTCCCAGCAGAACAAAATCGCGGTTTGCTGTACAACAGCGATGGAAGCCTCTCGGCTCGCGGGTCACAGATTATTGGTCACACACCCATGGCACGTTTCGGCGACGCGTCTGAATTGGGTGGCGCGACAGTCTGGCTAGCATCGCAGGCAGCATCTTCCTTCGTGACCGGACAGAACATTGTGGTCGATGGCGGATTTTCCGCCGTAACGATTTAAGCATATTTCGCGTTCAACTAAACACAACCTTAAACTAAAACTAACTGAAAGAGAAAAAGATAATGGCACAACTAAAAATTCGTTCGGAAGCCAGCGAACTGGACTTCTTGTCGTTGGGTGCTCTGGTGCATCGGCTGGATCCAGGCACGACTCCGTTTCGCAAGGCTAGATCGTTCGACGTTCACGTATCGGGCGGCGAATATAACGTAGCCGCCAACTTGTCAGATTGCTTTGGTTTGAAGACCGGTGTAGCGACGGCGATGGTCAACTATGGCGTTGGCGAAATTGTTCAACGAGCGGTCCGTGAAACCGGCGTAAAGCCTTTTTATAAATGGTTCGAACACGACGGTGTCCGCGGACCAAATATCGCGACTGTGTATAGCGATCGCGGACTGGGTGTTCGAGCTCCAGTGGTCTTTTACAATCGGGCCAATGAAGCGGGCGCAATGTTAAAGCCTGGAGACTTTGATTGGAAAGCAATTTTTGATTCGGGCGTGCGTTGGTTTCATTCAGGAGGCATCTTTGCCGCTCTATCGCCAACCACTTCGCAATTGATCGTTGAAGGCATGAAGGCCGCCCGAGCCGCTGGCGCAGTCACTTCATTCGATCTAAACTATCGTGCGAAGCTGTGGAAGACCATTGGCAGCGAAGAGAAGGGCCAAGAAATGTGCCGCGAGATCGCTTCGCACTGCGATGTGCTGATCGGCAATGAAGAAGATCTTCAAAAGGGACTTGGTATCAAAGGCCAAGACGTTGAGTCGTCTTCGAAGCTCGATCCTGAGCAGTTCTTTGGAATGATCGAGCAAGTCGTTAAGAAGTTTCCAAATGTAAAGTTAGTGGCAACAACCCTTCGCGAAGTGCACTCGACCAATCGTCACGACTGGGCCGCAGTAGTTTGGTACGACGGGCAGCGATTGGTAAGTCCTACAATGAAGTTGGATGTTGTCTGTCGAATTGGCGGCGGTGATGGCTTTGCGGCAGGTCTGATTTATGGAATGCTAGCAGGCAGGAAGCCCGAGGAAGCATTGCGACTCGGTTGGGCCCATGGCGCCTTGCTGACCACTTTTGTTGGTGATGTGACCATGGCCAAGTTGCCTGAAGTCGAAGCACTTGCCGCCGGCGGAACTGCGCGGGTGCAGCGCTAGTGGCGTATGCTTCCAGCTTGCGATTGTGTTTTTAATTGCGATGTTTAGATTAAGCTTCTAAGAAACTGAATGTAGTCAAAACCACTTGTAACGCATCCGATTTCTTACGAAACCAGCTACATCTTCCAAGTAGAGACTAAGTAGAAGATGAACGCTCGGGGCAAATGGTCCCAAGCTACGGCTGCGCGTCCCCTACGTTTAGCTATCAAAAAATGAAATCCCAGGCGAGTCAAGTCGCTTGGGATTTTTTGTTGCGCGAAATGGAAAGTCATCTGGTTGCATAATCGCCAAAACCGCTAAAGTCTTCCGATGGTGACGGTCGATTTTCAAGAATGGTATAAGTCTGTCTGTCCATCAAGGGTAAGACAGGGCAAAGGCCATGCGAAATTTGCATGATCTCAATTTCAAAGGAAGCAGTCACGTGACTCAACCCACTTCGAATACAAATCAAAAATCCAGCGCTCAGTCGAAGTCGAAAGTTGGGAGGCAGCGTAAACGCGGTGCTCTGCTTGTGATGCTTGCAATCGCAACTGCTCCAGGGTGTGCGAGCTTCAACCAAAAAAGTATGTGGCCATTTTCCAAGGATGCCGCGAGTGCATCAAAGCCATCTCAAGCAGCTGGCTTTGCATCGACAATCTCCGGTGCAGGGAAGAGTGTAGCCGGTCAGTTCCAATCGATGGGAACAGCGGTGAAGAGCGCGGCGGGCAAAGCCAAGACAGCAGTTATTGCTCCGTTTTCAACCGCAGCCAAATCGGATGATCCAACGAGTCTGGCGAACATGCCAACGTCGCTTGGACCTGAAGTTTGGGTGGCTAACGGTCAGTTAGCGGAGACGCAGGGTAACTACACTAAAGCCTTTGATAACTACACCAAAGCTCTTGAGATTGAACCTACCAATCAGTCGGCTTTGTTAAGCACAGCGAGGTTGTACGATCGACAAGGTCAAGCTCCTCAAGCGGCTGAGTTCTTTCAAAAAGCGATCAAGTCGAAACCGGACGACGCGGCGTTGTATAACGAGCTTGGGTTAGTGAAAGCCAAGAGCGGTAGTGCGGCCGAAGCGGAGAGCAATATTCAGAAAGCGATTGCGCTCGATCCAACGAATTCGCGTTATCGCAATAACTTGGCCGGGATTCTCGTCGAAGGCGGTCGCAGTGATGAAGCGGTCAAGCAGTTAGAACAAGTCTTTGCACCAGCGGTTGCAAACTACAACGTCGCCTACCTCCATGCGTCGAAGCAGAACATTGCTGCCGCACAGCAGCACTTGCAGTTGGCATTGCAAATCGATCCTAACCTCAAGGAAGCTCGTGACCTTATGAATCGGTTAGGTGGTTCGGGTGCGGTTCAAGCTGCATCGAATGCTTATAACGTTGCTGGCAATGTGATGCAGTCGGTACAAGGCATCACCGGCGCTTACGGTGGATCAGCACCTGCTGGAGTTCAGTCCGGTGCTTACGCTCCTTCGCAGCCCACAGCGGGTCAAGCGAATCTGCAGCCACCATCGGGTGCATCGCCCCAAGTGATGCGTTAGAAACGTTTCGTGTTGTGGCCTGACAAGCCGTCGGCTCACTGATACCCGCGGCTAGTGCCGTCGGCTAACTGAGGCTGCGTTGATGCAGAGCGCGATAGCGATAACGTGGTCCACGCGATACTTGGCAAGACGGGATCTTCGCGTACAAGCCAATTCCGGCAACAAGCCGGCGGCGTATTTCAATGTGCTTGATCCCATCACGCGACAGAGTTATCGCATTGGTGAACTAGAACATAGCCTGCTGTCGAAGTTGAATGGCAATCGAACTCTCGGTCAGATTCTAAAACTGCTACGTAAAGAGCGTCGCTACGAATCGCTCCGCGAACAGCAACTGCTGCTAACCGTTGAGCAGCTTCAGCGGAACGGTTTGATTCGTTCGTCAAACATTGGCGCCAGTTATCAACTGGGACTTGGGCGCGCGCAACTCCAGAGTACGGCAAGAGCCCAAGCGTGGCTATCTGGATTTGTATCGTGGCAATTGCGAGGACTGCAGCCGGACGCGTGGCTTGCAAGATTGGCGCCGCATACGAATGCACTCTTCTCGAGTCGAGCAGTTGTTGTCTGGCTGTTCGTTGCGACAGCGACGTGCTTAGTTGTCCTGCTGGAATTTCCCCGATTAGCGAGCCAGTCGAATGCTTGGCAGTGGATCGTGCATCCGGTACAGGGGAGTGCGCTGTTCGCCGTTTTCTTGGTGACACGTGCGCTCCATGAACTGGGGCATGCGGTAGTTTGCAAGCGTCATGGGGTGCGCTGTCCGGATATTGGGTTGTTTATTGTACTTGGCGCCCCGTGTGTTTACTGCGATGTATCGGAGAGTTGGCAACTGCCTAATCGATGGCAGCGAGCGGCGGTTGCTGCGGCTGGCATGTATGTCGAATTGATTGTGGCGACGCTTGCTGCGTGGGTATGGTTGTTAACCATTGATGGTTCCGCCAACACCGTAGCACTGCAAACTATGTTTGTGTGCTCGGTCAGTACCGTGGTGATCAATGCGAATCCATTGATGCGTTTTGATGGCTACTACATCCTGGGCGACATTCTTGATGAATCGAACTTGCGCGGTCGCGCCGACGGTATTGCTGAGACACGGCTCTATCGATGGATACTTGGCCGGTCCACTGTGCCGATAAGCAAGACAGCTGAGAGTCCATATGCGCATGTGCTCTGTGCGTTCAGTTGGATGGGATGGTTCTATCGGGCTGGATTGTCGTTAGCGATAGCTGGTTTGCTGGTATCGATTTACGAGTCGTGGAATATCGCTTGGATTGGCCGTTTAATTGCCGTAATGATTCTCATTTCTTGGTGGGGAATTCCAAGCGTCAAACTTGCAAAGAATTTGATTCACATGGCTGAAAAAACTGAGACACGTGCACGACTGACTTTAGTAACAGTGATCTTCATCGGGTGTGTGGGATTAGTGCCGGTTCCTTATCGGCAATTTGGAAGCGGTTGGGTACAGCCAGAAACCATGCGCGGCGTTTACGCTCCGGCTGCGGGTATTTTGATCCACTGTAAAAATAACAATATCCCAGCGTCAGGCGGTTACGTTGAAAAGGGTGATGAGGTGTGTTCTATTTATGATCCCGATGCAATTCAGCGCAAGATTCAAGCTGAAGGAATGGTCGGCCTGGCGAAAGCAGAGCTGGGCACTCATCAGCAAGCCCAAACAACACAAATTAATACATATCAAACTGCTGTTGCAAACGCCGAACAGCGGTTCGGAGAGGCAAAAATGGAGCTCGAAAGGCGTAAGCTGAAATCACCGTGCAGTGGGCGATACCTAGTGATGCCTGCGACACCGCCGGCGGGACCTTGGAGCTTGGCAACGGACTCTGTTCGGTACTGGGACGATCCAGCGGAAGTTGGCAGGTTGATTCCGCAAGGCACTATGCTCGCCACGGTTTATGGTGATCAAATGGTCGCTATCATTCCATTAAGTGACTCGCAACTGGGGTGGGTTTCCTCGGGTACGGAAGTGAGATTGCGATGCGTCGAAAGGCCATCGGAAGTGCACCGATGCAAGGTCGATAAACTTGTCCCCTTGAAAGAGGTCAGCGCGGCTTACCGATTAATGAATGGTGAATTGTCGGGATCTGTTCAAGCAGAATTGAGTCCAGGCTCTGGGCAAAAGCAGCCTGGGGAGGCCTATGCTGCACAGGTGCTGATGCCGACTGATTTTTTTAGCTCCGTCGGTGCGAAAACTGATGGAGTATTTGTCACTTTGCCACAAACTGTAGGATCAATCTGCTATCGATGGTTGCGGCAGAATCTTCGCTGGTTGGCGGACTGAGCTTCGGCTTGCCAGTCGAAAGCTCGCCTCCGTCTAATCCCTATGTTACTGCTCCTCCGCTTGTTGCATGCTCGAATGTAAGAGACAATGCGAGCCCCGCCAAACGCTTAGGAAACTATCAGAGTGATCGGCATCTTTTGAAGGAGTATCTTAATTGAGCAGGTTATCTTTGACTCGTCAGATTCTTGTGTTCGCCATTTTTGCGAACGGGCTATGGTCGAGTACAACTTTAGTAGCCGACGACGCGAAGCCGCCTCGAGGACTAAGCGCCGTCCCAGTGCCAATGGACAATCCCAGCACAGCAGAAAAAATTGAGCTTGGGAAACAATTGTATTTCGACAAGCGTCTTTCGGCGGACAATACGGTAGCCTGTTCGAGTTGCCATGATCCGAAGATGGGTTGGTCGAACTCGGACAAGACAGCGGTCGGAGTCGGTGGGCAGCGCGGCGGACGAAGCTCGCCAACGGTGCTTAACACGGCTTATCAAACCTTTCAATTCTGGGATGGACGGGCAAAGTCGCTTGAGCAGCAAGCCGTTGGACCGATTGCTAACCCGATCGAAATGAATTTGCCGCTAGACAAGGCAGTTGAAAAAATTGGAGCCATCAAAGGTTACCAAGAGCAGTTTCTGAAAGTCTTCGGACAGCCAGTGAGTGCTGAAAATATTGGCAAAGCAATTGCAGCATTCGAACGTACGATTGTTTCGGGAGATGCTCCTTTTGATCGTCTGCGTGCAGGCGACGAATCGGCGATGTCCCTTCAAGCCTGGGAAGGCATGCAGTTATTTTTTGGTAAAGCCAATTGTTCGAGTTGCCACAGTGGAGCCAATTTTACAGACAATGGCTTTCACAATATCGGTGTGGGTTTTACCAATCCACAACCCGATATAGGACGCTTTGAAGTCAGCAAGATGGCGGGTGACAAAGGGGCCTTTAAAACACCCACTTTGCGAGACATAGCGCGCACTGGGCCTTACATGCACGATGGCAGTTTGGCGACGCTCGAAGAAGTCGTTGATTACTACGACAAAGGGGGTACTCCAAACGAATTCTTGGACGAGGAACTGTTTCCGCTAAAGTTAAAGGCGGAGCAAAAGGCCGCTCTGGTTGCGTTTCTCAAGGAAGGATTGGCTAGTAAAAACTATCCGGATGTCGAACCGCCGAAGTTGCCCGAGTAGAATTTCACCCGCGTAACTCACATTTATCGTTCTGCGCTAGACTGGTGTACTTTTGCCCGGCAAAAGGCGACAATTGCAACAACGCAGACGACCATCTAAACCCTTCCTCAACTAAAGTCGTTTCAACCACGGAGTTCTAATCGTGAAGTCTCTCAGAAGTTTCATCCTGCTAAGTTCACTTGGACTTGGCGGATTTTCAGTTTCCAATAATGCCGTCGGTCAGGATGAAGCCAAGCCGGCGACACCTGCCGCTGAAGCAAAGCCAGATGTCAAAGCTGATGCCAAACCGGACGCTAAGCCCGGTGACTCCAAAGGCCGCACCATTCTGAGCGATCTCGATAATCCGACCGGCGTCGCGATCCAGCCCGAGACGGGGACTGTCTTCGTTTCCAACTCAGGTGCATCGCAAGTCATCAAACTAGTCAATGGCAAGGCCGAGCCAGTTATCACTGACTTCCCAGTGGACGTTTATGGCAAGGGCCCCAAATATAATATCGGACCTTTGGGTTTACTCTTCTTGGACAAGAAGACGCTGGTAGTTGGCGGTGGTGGATTTCCTGATGGTCAAGACCTTCTTCGAGTCTACGAGCTTCCAGAAGATGGGAAGCCCATCAAGGCAGACGCCATGAAAGCCAGCTTTCCACTGGTTGAAGCAGGTGACATGAAAGGCGAAGGAAACTTCTACGCTCTCGCTGCAACACCTGAAGCGATTTTTGTAACTTGCAACGGCGACGACACCAAAGGTTGGATTTCACGGGCGACATTGAAAGGCACGGAAGTCGGGCCATTCGAACGCTTCCTGGCCACTAAAGAAGCCACGCAAGTTGACGCTCCAGTCGGAATAACGATCAGTCCCAAAGGGAATTACCTGGTTGTCGGTCAAATGGGCGAGATCACCGTTCCCAACGATGGTCTATTGACGTTCTACGACGCGACAAGCAAAGAAATGCTGCTGAATCTTAAGACCAACTTGCACGATATCACCGCCGTCGCTTACAGCCCTCGAGGACAGCTATATGTTCTCGACTACGCGTGGGCTGATACGACCCAAGGCGGCCTGTTCCAGATTCTCGAAGACAAGACAGCTGAATCAGGCATGCGAGCTAAAAAAATAACTTCTCTCGACAAGCCGACGTCGATGGTCTTTGATGCTGACGGCGCCCTCTACATCACTGTGATTGGTGAAGAGAAAAAAGGCCAATTGATTCAAATACCGCCTGGGTTGTAGGCAACACGGTGAAGCATTCTAACGCGTAAATGTAGCTGGTTTCGTGAGAAACCGGCCCACTAGTGACCTTTCTAACGCATCCGGTTTCTCATGAAACCAGCTACCTTACTAAGGAAAATGCCTCAAAGCGTTGGATTATAGGGTTGCGATTGGGTTGAATCTGATGACTACCGCCGGGCTCTGTTCGGCGGTTTTTTGTTGGTGGATTTGCTATGCCTCTACTCAGATTGATTGGACTGGCTCTGTTCATCACTGCCATCTTTCTCGCCTTGGCGGCAGCGATAACGAAGACGACGCATATCCGCATTCAGTCGCAAGGTGCCGCTAACGTGTCGCAGTCGAGCGCCACTGGCGGTTCTATGGTTTTTCCTCCTCCCAGTGAACCCTCGTTCACTTCGGTTCCAATCGTGTGGCCACTAGTCATTGCAGCCAGCGCGGGATTGCTGATGTGGTTCATACTTTCGAGCGAACCGCAGCGCGCGTCAAACAGCTACAAGCAACGATCCCGTCGACAAAGGTGACGTAGGATGGGACTCCTGTCCCGTCTGCTTCTATAGATTTTCATTTTCATTTTCATTTTCATTTTTCATTACTCGCTCTATTTCAGCGATGCATACTGAACTGCTGCCATGGTTGAAGAATTGAAAAAGGTTAAATGAAAACTGCAAAATGAGTTACGAAACGGCAAGTTGGAAGCATGCCCCACGCTCAGCTACTTAAAAACTCAGCTTAAATTCGATGGGCTGGTGATCAGAACCAGCATCCGTCGAAAGCACTTTACGCTCGGTGATCGTGCACTCACCTCGTGTCATTGCGTGGTCAATCGGAATCCCAAATGGCCCAAGCCATGAGGGCCAACTGGGGCAATTGCCTGCGCCATGGCGTGAGTCACGGAAGCCGGCTCTTTCAAGTTCCCAAAAACATCGTGTCCAAGGTGTTGTATTCAAGTCGCCTACCAGGCACTGCGGATTGGACTGCTTGAGAGACCACTCCAGATACTTGCGAAGCTGTTTGTTGCGGTCGTCGGCGCGACGAGGTGGCATTGGCGAATAAGTATGCGTAGCGACTAAGTCGACATGCCGAGTTCCGTCAGGGCTGGCAAGCGTGGCTACGATGGAAGGCAATCTTTGAAACCCGAAGCGATGAACGCTGAATTTCGCTGAGTACTTCGAATTATCGTGGCGGCAGAATACGCCTATGCCAGCCGCACCGCGGCCTGGATCGGGGAGCACTTCGAAATGCGGGTAATTTTCTGTGATCCACGGAGCCCGCTCAAGCAAATCGGGACGGACTTCAATGATCACCAGAATGTCAGGATTTGAATTGCGGATCACGTCTACAATGGAATCGAATTCTTCATTGGCAGCGAATACATTCCAAGATAGCACACTGAGAGCGTCGGGTTTGGACGCATTTCCAAGTGGAATGAAGTACCAGGGCTGCACCAAATATATAAAGCAAGCGGCGACAAAACTGCAAACACAAGCCGTTCGGCGATGCTCTGTAAACCACAAGATTGGAATGACGACTAGAGTGGTAACGAGTGCGTGGACTGAAAAGTGAACGAAGAGCTCCAGCCAAACGCTAGTCCCCCCAAACACGATCAATACCAGGACGAGACACAGACCGCAGGCGATTGCAATCGCAATGTGCTGTATCGTCAGCGAAATCAACAGCAGCACGCGTCGACCAAAACTCAATTTTTGAGGGTCATTCATGAACTGGGTTAGTCGGCGAGTGTCGAACAATTGTCCCAATTGTTCTGGTCACGATTGTTCTGGTCACGATTGGGACAATCGTGCGAAATTATGCACTGTTTCGCATTGGAATTTGGGACATTTCATTTGCGCTCGACTGTAGATAGACTAGTAGCTCCCTAAATTGTGCAGACGCCCCGTTTTGCTGCGTTCATGTACATCCTACCCAACCCTTTTCCAAGGCGATAGACATGCTACTTCTTCGAACAACTCTCGTTGCATCATTGGCTGCTTTTCTGTGCGTGGTTGCAACCCCGCTTCAGGCGCAAGAGTCAGCTACCAAAGAGATCTTTAATGGAAAAGATCTGACTGGCTGGAAAGGTAACACGGAGCTGTGGTCAGTCGAAGACGGCTGCATCACCGGTAAAACAACTGCCGAAAAACCGTTGAAATTCAACACGTTTTTGATCTGGGATGCAGGAAAGGTCAGCAACTTTGAATTGGAATTCGACTACAAAATTGGCAAAGAAGGCAATTCGGGAGTTCAGTACCGCAGCAAGATCGTGAACGAAGACGATTTCATTGTCGGTGGTTACCAGGCTGACATTGATGCGAGTTTGCAGTATGCCGGAATCAATTACGAAGAGCGTGGACGCGGGATTTTGGCGCAGCGCGGCCAACGTGTAACCATCGATACCGCCGGTGCGAAAAAAGAAGAGTCCATCGGCGACGGCAAAGAACTTGGCAAAGCCATCAAGAGCGAAGACTGGAACCATTACAAGCTGGTCGCTAAGGGCAACAAGCTCAGTCACATGATCAACGGCAAATTGATGTCAGAAGTCATTGACGATCAAGATGGTAAAGCCGCTTCGGAAGGCTTTCTTGCTTTCCAAATTCACCAGGGCCCACCGATGGTGATCAAGTTCAAGAACGTCAAATTGACCGAGCTAAAATAGTCAGTAGTTGATCGGTAGCTGGTTTTGTAAAAAACCGGCTGAATCCAAAAGGTTACTCTAACGCGATCCGGTTTCTTACGAAACCAGCTACGTCAGTTAGGCTGCGGTTTCTCACGAAACCAGCTACAACAGTGGTTGGTTTCGTTGCGTGCAGGTTAACCCTCTTCGCTGAGCTCAGGAAAAATCTCGCTGTCAAGATTCTGGCGACCGATCAATGATTTGGTTCGAGCTAGAAAATCAAACTTGAAATTGGCAACTTGCTGCTCGGTCAGGTCGAGGGCTTCGGCGGCTTCTTTGTTGCCCAGCCCGACGACGAAGAGCAGCTCAATACACATCAGCTTGGTCCAATCGCCGCGCTCCTGCCACTTGTGAATCTGATTCCGAAGTGATTCAATAATGGCTTGCTCTTCAATCTTTCGTCGCTCACCGCTGCGCGCGATGGTGCTTGCGCCCCGAGCAGATGATGAAACGATTTGCCACGGCGAGCTCGATGAATCGGCGGCGGTTTGTGAGATCGCGATCGCTGGACGACGTCCTTCGCGACGAAGTACGTCAGTCAATTTGTAGGCGCAGATCGAAAACAAATATCCCTCGAGAGGGCGACGGCGATCGTAGTTCGGCAGACTATTCAAAAAGCCTATAAAAGTCTCTTGAACAATATCTTCACTGGTGCTTCGATTGCGAATCCTGCTTTCGACGAAGGCGAGCAAACGACCTTCATAACGAGCGATCAGATCTTCCCAGGCCTGGCTATCTCCTTGGCTAATTCGCTCAATGAGAAGTTGGTCTGCATCGCTCGCTTCACTCATCGATGACTCTTGCTGTTTAGAATAATGGTTCGGTGCCCGCCATCTAGTGTCTCGACTCGAACCTCTTCGTGCAAGACAGGCATCTCGATCGAATGATAACTTTGATCTGATGCATCAACCCGATTCGATTTGATACTGACCATCGTCAGGGCGAAAAGAGGCATTAGAAACGCAAACATTACGGCCGCTAGCAGTAGTCCAAAGAACATAAGTCTAGCTGAAGTTGACCAAGTTCGAGCTTTTCGACTTGCAATCTGCACAGGCAATGGCTGATTTACAATTTGCAGCGGATTCGCTCCACGGAATCGGCCCAGGACAATGTGGGAAAGCGATATTACAGACAGTACAGCGACTAAGCCAACGCCCAGTGGTGCCAAGCGAGAGCGCTGAGTGGCTTCGGTATGCCATTTGCGAAATTGATCACGTTGTTCTGGAGTGATACGAACGGTCACCCACTTTTGAAACAAAGGTTCTTGGCCCGTGGTGAGTTCACATTCGTAACCCTCGGGATTGTCAATTAAATTTCTGCGAATGAACGCGGGGGTGACAGGCATCGCGTTGGCCGCACCCTGCTCGTTCACGACTTCTTGATCAATGTAATTGCGAACAGCAGCCAGCAGCGGTGCATCCAGCGCTTCGTCAACTTCAGACCGGTCGGTTGTTGGCAGCGATCCAACGTATAAAAAGTGTTGAGCGGAAGTGAAATCAGGGAGCGCTCCGACCCACGCTGGTCGATCTTCGGGGAGCATGGGTCGTAGGCCTGGTTCTACAGATAAAGTACGAACGCTTTCTAAGTCTGTTTTTCTAGATTCGTTGGCCACGGATTGCGCTGCAGGTTCCTTGTTCGGAATCAATTTTCCGATTTCGCCTTCCGTGCTGACTTCTGATGCCGCGCTGACTTCCGATGGAGTGACGGGAACATCAGGCATTTGAACTGGTACCGCAGCAGCAACGGGCTCAGCGGCTGCCACATCCGCCGGCGGACTTGCAGGTTCAGGTAACGTAACGACAGAGACCTCAGCGGGTGCCTCTGGTGCCGCAGAAGCCTGTGGTTCTGCGATTGCCTCAGGCGGAGCTGGCGGTTGTCCAGGATCCGCTGGTGCGATCACAATTTCTGGTAGATCTTGTGCGATCA
This sequence comes from Planctomycetia bacterium, assembly GCA_031412515.1. GTDB lineage: Bacteria > Planctomycetota > Planctomycetia > Pirellulales > Pirellulaceae > Aureliella. The sequence continues at coordinate 65,330 of JANODD010000385.1, forward strand.
CAATGTGAATATTGATCGGTGCCAGTACCGATGCAAACGCAAGCATCGCGATCCAGCCAAGCCAATGGTGATGAAGTCGGTGTTGGGTGTTCATATTCACTGCTCCTTCGAGCCTCTTACGCTTACGATGTTGTGAACTTAAGGATATTCTTAGCGTTATTGCGATGTTTAGTCCAATCAGCCGGAACGCGTTAGAGAGCGTCCCGCTTAGGAGTTTGAACTGAAGCTGGTCATTATGGTGGTATAGTCATATCAGCCGGAAGGCGTTAGCCTCCGGTTGTGTATTGAACCGGAGGCTAACGCCTTCCGGCTGATAGATCACCTGTAAATCCGCGTTTTCAAGTTCATTCCTAAGCGGGACGCTCTCGTTAGCCTCCGGTTGTGTCTTGAACTGGAGGCTAACGCCTTCCGGCAGATCAGTCATTTCTACGCGGCATTGATGTGTTGTGGATGCAATCGTTCGTCGGAGTTGATCCAAGGACTGGACAATTGAATTGCGATCGAAGTTCCAGCAGCCATGATGGCAATCCATGGTTGTGGAAACGGGATGATCAAATGAATTGCACTGGCGACCAAGACACTCCAAATCACTGCCCAAAAACTGAATCGCGAACGACGTAACGGATCCACTTGCTTCCACCACTGAATCGAACCCATCAACAGCGGAAAGTAAGCTAAGAACGCAGGCAATAGCGGTTCTTGTTTACCACCGAAGAAACCGTTCCAGCGAGTCACTGGCAGTTCACCCATCCGCTCTTGCGCAATCTGCTCCCATGGAACCATTAAGTAACTGCTCAGCAAGTAAGCGACGAGGCCGATGGCAAAGCCGCTGGTCAATTGCACAAAGCTGCGAATGGCCCAATCGCCATCCACTCGCTGCCAACGTTTGCCTAGTCCAATCGCGATCCAAGCGGTTATCAAAGATACCAGTGCGACCCAGATCATTCCCATGATAAGCGGTTGAACCTGCCGGCCAGATCCGATTTGAAAGAGCACTGCCAAACCGCTAAATACACTGATGACGGCTGCTGAACCCAGCCAACTTCCGGTCACTTCATTCCAAACGGCCATGCGTTTCACTTGAGCCAACTGAAGCCGCTTAGCGACGCGCCATTGCTTGATGCTAAGCGGACGACTAGCGGCCGCGGGTCGCGGAATGACTGGTGCCGCAACGGGTTGAACGCGCGGTTGGACGGGCTGCGCCGCGAAGGGTGCCGTATGCCGAGCAGGGTTGTTCAAAGCCGCATTGTATTGGCGGTTCGGCACAGCGGGTGTTGGACCTTTGAGCAGCCACCAGATAGCATAATAGGGAACGTAGAAAGTTAATCCCATGATCAACAGACTTAGCAGCCAGCCTGCATTCAAAACGCAAGCCATGATCATAAATCCAAGAAGTACGAAACGTACCGGCGGAGTTAGATTGAGTTCATTCCACCATTGGTTCATTCCGCTCCAGCCTTGCCTAAGACTGCGCGCGATCGGTTCCTCGTAGTTCGCAACTTGTACGGGCCGTGTTGGAGGATAGTTTCCTGCTGGCTGCACTGCTGGCTGCACTGCTGGCTGCACTGGGGGCTGAGCGTAAACGGGTGATGGTCGGGCTGCGGCAAATCGAGCTGGATGAGCGGGTTGGGGTGGCGGATTCCAGTTCGCGTTAACCACTGGAGGAACGTTTTCCATTTTGGTGCGAACTAACAAGTAGCGATCGTCAACTTCCATTCCCAAGGGTCGTACCATCTCGCGCACATCGCTGAATCGAGCGGCTGGATTCTTCTGTAAAGCCCGAGCCACAACACTGCGAATGGGTTCAGAAACTCGCGACAGATCGGGGTCTGCCGTCAGATGCTTCATGATGATTTCTTGGGTGCTTTCGCCATCGAACGGGACAGCGCCAGTCGCCAATTCGAAGAGCATGACACCCATTGCATAGATATCTATCTCTTTACCGTATTCGCCTTTGCCAATCTCCGGAGCCATGTAGTGGAACGTTCCAACGCTTTCGGTCTGACCGCCGCGGCGCGAGCAGGAGATATATTTTGACAAGCCATAATCGCCAATTTTGACGATACCTTCGTCTTCAAAAATGTTGGCTGGCTTCAAGTCGCGGTGAACAATGCCGTGATCATGCAAGTAAGCCACACCTGCGGCTAACTGGCCAAACCAACGATTGAGTTCGTCGACGGGTAAGCCTTGAGGATGTCGTTCCATGACGTCGCGCAAGCTGCCGCCGGAAACGTACTCCATCACGATCCAGCCTTGGTTGTGGGCATCAAACTTGATGTCGTACAGGCTGATTAAGTTCGGGTGTTTGAGATTCAAGCAATGCCTTACACCGCGAACTTCGACTTCAAGGTTACGCTGAATTTGCTTTAAGGCGACTTCTTTGCCAGCATCGTTGACGGCAAAGTAGACTTCGCCAAAGCCGCCAGCGCCAACTCCTCGCTTGATTGTAAAGCCATCTAACGGCTTGTCGCCGTTTCCAAATGCAAACTTCATGGCTTTCCCCTGTTCTTGGGCGGGCTGGGCTGTCGCATTGGGTTCGTTTTTTTTATTTCGCAGGAGTTGGATCATGAGTGGCTCGATCCTCAATTAGACAGCAACAAAATCGTTTTGACGACAACTTCAGTTAGTTAGAGTTCGCTTTAGCGTCTTGAATATTGGCCTGAAAGCGCATGTTGTAAGGCGCGAATTAAAATTTTCTCGACCTTTCTACTCCACACTGAGGGAAAAATCCTCACCACGGATCCGCATACCGGCCGTGATAGGAATCTGTCCCTGGGTCTTGTGCCCGTTCACATCGACTTCGGCCAGCGTTCGAAAACACCACCCGTCTCCGTGCCGAAACATCAACAATTCGTTCTTCCAGGCGGGGCATTTTATGTGGCTGCCAGGGTTCGGACCGATCACACACGAGTCTGCCAGTAGGAGCACACCGTCGACGCTCGGTTTCCATTTGTTTAGACTCAGCAGGTCGAGTCGGGCTGTGGCGCTGAGCGCATTGGGCTTGGAAAAGCCGACTCGAACACGACGACCAAGTTGTAATACGGCACCGTCGGCAAGCAGGAGCGCCCGATCGACCGGGGAATCATTGAGCGACATTTGCTGCAGCGGCTGCAGCAGATAGTCACTGCCGCTACGGCGGATCGCCGCCGCTTGTCGACTGAGGTCGCCGACAATGCCTATGTCCGCTGCACTGCCATTGACCGCTTGACCGATCAAGACTTCATCGCGATCGCAGCATAAAAAACCACCGATGCCATCAATCCACAGAATACGCTGTGGTTGGACCACGGTGTCCGAGAGCATCTGCTTTGTATCTTTGCCAAGTCCTCCGCGGGCTTGCAGATCAGGGGCTTGCAGATCAGTGCCTAGCAGGTTTGCGGCTTGCGTGCTGCGAGTAAGAGCGGAATAGTGCTTCATGTTAGATCCTCGCAATCCAATCGAACGGAAGAAGACGCTAGAAGCTAGATACTAGCAGCTAGACTCTCCATCAAAGTTCTAGCTTCTAGATTCTAGCTTCTAACCCCTAACTCACAAGTTTCTCTCGTAGGACGGGACTCTTGTCCCGTCCGTCTCGCAACATTCTCATGCGGTCGCAGATCGCTCGGGACTATAGTCCCAAGCTACATTACAAACCTTGTGCACTCACCAGCGACTCAACTTCAGCCCGACCTTCACCGAAGTAATCTGCGATTTCTTCGAGTAGGTTTTCAGAAGATGGCTCGTCGAGTTGAATTGTGCCATCCAAAGCCCCTTCGCTAACACTCATCCGTTCGGCAACATCGATCCGGGTACGGATATCGTCGAGTAACTGACGGGTGCTGCTGAGATGGCTGTCATCAATCGAAACTGGGCTAGTCGTTTGAGCGACTTCGACCATCGTCATCCGAGCTTGCAGGTTCTCCACTTCGACTTCTAATTCACGCTTGGCGGTGAGCATTCCGTCGAGTTTGCGACGAGCAGCCTCGAGGTTCTTTTCGCGAGCCGAAAGGACTTGGTTCAGCTTGGTGGTGGTTTCTTCGTGGACTCGGAACTGCTTAAAGCGATTCGAAAGATCCTCTTTGACTTGACCTTGCGAGTAGCTGCGGCCAGCATACACAAACTTCACTGAGCCGCTTTCCAGGTCACCTTTGAGACGCATGATGTCGTTGCGGCTCTTGGCGAGTTGAGTTTCTTTGGTCTTAATCTCTGAAGCCAGTCGCTGCACGCCGACTTCTTCGCGAGCGACAACTTGTAGGTTGCGAGCGATCTCAGGCTTGAGGTCTTCGATCATCTGCCGAGCACGTTTGATCTCCCAGTCAATTGGCACACTGTCGCGGACGGTGTCGCTAGCGGTGCGCATTCCGCACTTCATGTAGCTCCAGGCCCCGGTTCCCGCGAATGCAATCGTGCTGCCAACGCCGATTGCTGAAAGGAGCAAAATCTTCTTTAACATAGCCCTATCCTCCGACACATTTTAATTGACCTGAGCCAAATTCTCATCCGCGAAAACCGACTCAAAACTTGTGATTTGCTAGAGGACCAGCGTCCCGCGGTCGACTCTCTGGTCGACCCTGCCTCTCAGGGCCTTGCTGTCCATGAGGAGTTGTTCGTGCTAGGGCAGGGAATTATTGGCTGGTGGGGAGAAAATTGTGGAAAAATCGCTGAATTGATAGAAAACGGCGGAATCGAGCGACTTTATCAAGATGTAGCTGGGTTTCGCAAGAAACCGGATGCTAATCGGAAATGTAGCTGGTTTTGCGAAAAACCGGATGTCAACTGAATCGACTGACTCTGGCCCCGTCCGTCACGATCGTGTCAGCCACGGCAGAATCCGGTGCGCTTCTGTTATCAAGCTGTTAGAGTGTGTATTATTGGTTGCGTAGGATGTCGAGCCAAATTTCATTACTGGCAAGTTGTCGCCGGTCGTTCTGCCCTTGGGAGATTGCAATGTTTCGTTCAAGTTCCTTTTTAGCAGTCGTCGGCATATGCCTATGCGCGACTTTTCTATCGGCACCAGTGGTCGCACAGTCAGCCAAATTGAAGTGGACTGACAATACCGAAAAGACCACGATCGACGCTGAATTTGTGCGCATGGCGGACGGCGCAGTGGTCCTCAAAAAAGATGGCAAGGAGATATCTGTCCCCCTGGCCAAACTCAGTATGGCCAGTCACTTGCAGGCGCTCAAGTTGGCCAAGCCCGATGCATTCACCAAAGCTCCACCGAAGGCGGTCATTGGAATTGAGCAAACGGCTGAGAGTACCAAGTTGCTTAACGAGTCGCCGTTCAAGGACAATCAAACTGTTGAAGAGTTCTTAGATACGTTGACCACTGAACTGCAAGCTGGCAATGCAACCGCAGCTTGGCACGCACTGACACCTGAAATGCAAGCCGATGTGGAGGACATTGTCGTCGCGGCAGTGGAAGCAGGGGGCGGCAAAAGTATGCTAGTTCAAATTCGAACTTTGATGAAACATTCGGCGGCCATCGTCCATGAAAAAAAGGCGTTCATTTTTGCTAGTCCACTAGTTGCTTCGAACCCACAATTTACCAAAGCAATGCAACAATCATGGCCACAAATTGAACTCTTCACGGACGCTTTGACGGATAAAGCGAACTGGGATTCAGCGAACTTCAAAGCGGGCAGTGTTGGTCCATGGCTGGCAGCGATAACTGCAAAACTTGGAAGTGCGAGTGCAAAAATGAATGCTTTAGCGGTTAAAGCGGGAGCGCCCGGCACGGACCTAAAGAAAGCAATGGCTTACAAAGTTATTTCGCAATCGAGCGATGCGGCAGTCATCCAGTTTCTTGACGCTGGCCCACCGACAATGAATCCGCAAACGCGCCAAATGATGGCACCCAAACCACCTGAACCCATGCCAATGGTCCGAGTATCAGGAAAATGGATTCCAAAGCTCGTTCTCAACAATTGGAAAGACGGTGTGGAATCGGTGAAAAGTCAGTTGGACTTCGCGATGCCAAAAGTCTCAACAGCTCTCGCTGCTGTCGCCATTCCTATCGCCAGTTCACTCGCCAATGCGAAAACACAACAGGAGTTCAATACAGCATTACAACCGATAGCTTCAATGATTCAAAGTATGGGTGGTGCTGGTGGTGGAAACGGAATGGCTGGCATGCCAGGAGGCAGTTTCGGAAGTGGTCAGTCAATGGGGTCGAGCGGACCCATGGGCTCAATGGGATCAGGTGGTGCTATGGGTTCGAGTGGTGGGTCCAGTGAGCAACTTGGCGGTAGTTCTGGTGGTAACACTCCTCCCGGAAAGCGAACCATGGGAAGTCAGTGATTTCTGAGGCATCGTTGTAGCTGATTTTTCGAAACAGACAGCATGGAAGGCACCGCTCAATGCGGATCGTAGTAATGGGAACAGGACCGTTTGCAGTACCAACCTGCAAACAGCTACTTGCCGACGGGCATGAAATTCCGTTAGTCGTAGTAAGACCGTTGGTGGATCCAACTGCAAAAAAGTTACCACCTACGCCGGTACGAGATTGGGCTCAAGAAAACGGACTACCGATCTTTGAGCCGCAAAGCATCAATGATCCGGCTGCGATCGCTGAGTTAGAAAGATACTCTCCCGAGCTGTTCTTCGTTTGCGACTACGGACAAATTCTCTCCAAGGCATGTCTCAGCGTTCCGCGGCTAGGTGGCATCAACCTCCATGGTTCTTTGCTGCCGCGACATCGCGGAGCGGCACCCGTGCAGTGGGCACTGTTGCGGGGCGATTCCGAAGCGGGCGTAAGCGTCATTCATATGACTCCACGACTCGATGGCGGACCAATTCTTACCATCGCCTCCACCAAAATATTGCCGGACGAAAACGCCGGACAACTTGAGCCTCGATTGGCGGAGCTCGGTGTCGAAGCAAGCATGCAAGCGATTGAGCAGTTGTCGCACTGGGATGGCAAGTCCGAGATTGGGATCGTGCAAACTAACGAAGGCGTCACCAAAGCCCCTCGCTTTGCAAAGTCGCACGGACAGCTCGACTGCAGGCTTGCCGCTGAGTACTTAGTTCGCTTGATTCGTGCTCTTCAGCCGTGGCCTGGAACTTTCGCCGAACTTCGTTTTCCAGATGGCAAGCAAGTCCGCTTGTTAGTGCGTTCTGCCCGAGCAGTCGATCATAACAGCGGACGCCAACCCGGCGAAGTCCGGCCATGCAATACGGAAGAGCTGGAACTAGATCCTGGCTCTCTTCATCCCTCTACCCAGGGAATAGAGAAACTAGTATCCATCCCTGGCTCCTCTCGCACCGGTACTCAGGGACTAGGGGAGCCGCAATCGAGTCCTAGCTCCACACGCACCGTTACTCAGGGAATAGAGGGGCAGGGACCCAGTCCTGGCTCCCCTCGCCCCTGCACTCAGGGGAGAGGGGTTGGGGGTGAGGGGTGGCCTGCCCCTTGGCACCGCGTCCTAGCCGTCGCCACCGGAACAGGCACATTGCTAATCGCGCGCCTTCAACCCGCCGGCAAACGCGAAATGGACGCCGAAGAATTCCTACGCGGCCACTCGCTATTAAACGGTGTCCACTTCGTTTTGCCGGAAACAATGCTTACCGAGTTACAGTAAATTCACTTATCAAAGCGTCGCAAACGCAAAAACTCCATAGGCAATTCTGCTTGCCCATCAATGGCAAGTTGCACCAACGATTCTCCGAGAACAGAAGCGAACTTGTAACCATGTCCGCTTAACCCAGCAGCGAAAGCAACTTGCGGATGATGCGGATGATGATCGATGATAAAGTGTTCATCGGGACTCATCGTATACATACACACCGCGTGATCAGTGGCCGGAATGACTACATCCGGTAAGTGCTTTTGCAGGAAGCGATCGACTTGCTCCCGTTCGGCCACATCCACCGAACGATCAACCGCCAGTGGATCATGGACCAATTCACCCCCGCTATGCTGAGCCACTTTCAGTCCACGCTCGTCGCGAACAGGAAATCCATAGTAGTAGCCAGCGGCGGTTTCATAAAAGAAAGTCGGCGCATTTGAATCCAATCGATAAGCTTCATGCGCATTTACTGGATACCAATGAAGGTGCTTTCGAAGCACTTGCAGCGGCAACCCCAAGTCCGCTAACAAGTCGCTTGCCCAAGCCCCAGCAGCAACAACCAAGCGGGACGCATGAAACTCTTCAGTGTTCGTTCTGACGCAAACATCATTGCCTTCAACTCGCCAGCTTCGCACCTGTTGATTGAATCGGAGATCACCGCCCAATCGCCTCGCTTGGTTGATGTAGTGCCTTATGCACTCTTCGACCAAAAGGAAACCAGCGTTGGATTCGTAGATGGCCACCGAATCTTCCGGTAGCTCGAATCCCGGAAAACGACCTTTGAACTCCGCGCGATGTATTTCTTCAAGTGGCAGTTGATGTTCCGCAGCAGCTTGACGAACGCCATGAATGAGCACGCCAGATTCTCGGCCGACTTCCAAAAGTCCTGTAAGGTAAAAAAGTTTGCGATCTACCTTCTGTTCAAATTGATGCCATAAATTGTAAGCGTGTTGCAACAGTGGCACGTAATCGGGATGTTCGAAATACGCTTGTCGGATTACACGCGTATCACCATGTGAACTCCCGCGAGCGTGAACCGGATTAAATCGTTCGAGTGCTAAGACTCGCAGTCCTCGTTCAGCTGCGTAGTAGGCTGCTGCGCTTCCGACGCCACCACAGCCGACAATGATAAGGTCAAAATGATTGGACATACAAACCTCTAATTAACCCTCAACGCGACTCCCTGCGGCAACGAGTTGCATTGATGTTCCGTTGAGACTGCAATGAAATCGTTTAGCCTTTCTTCCATCTGTGGGACCACCATGTCATCCGTGGGCAGTAGAAGTAGGTCTTCGCACGGATGGCATAGCGGTCCCACGGATGAATATATCTTTTTCAATGCATTTGCTCTGAGACTAGGCGGCTGAGCCATGCCTTAAGACTTACCCAGCATTCGCTCTAACACATTGCGAGTTATCTGTTGCTGCTGCTTGTTCGGTCCCTGAGGTGATGTGTAAACACTGGGTCGAACGTAGCCTGGCGGAGCTGTTAGACCATCGGCCCACCAACACGTTGACGCATTGAATACAAAATTCTCCTTCGGTCCAGGATAAACCGTCGCTGTATAGACACCGTCATTCAACTTGCCCGGCGCCGACTGCGTTGGACCACTTGCGACGATCTCAAGTCCCTTTATGTCAGCTGGATCTCCATGCCATTCCCAACCGATGACGCCGGGAATACTATCGCCCGCTTTCATTCCAGTCCCAGCGTAGATCCAATGCTCGGGCAAAGTGCAGATCCAATCCGCTCCACCAGTCACCGGTCCTGTACTGTGCGCCCCGACCAATTCATTCGCATAGGGCCGCTCATGCTTGAGCGAAGACATGGAACTGAATTCACGCGTCCCACCTGGCGGCCCAAATACACCCACTCGCCGGATTGAACGCGTCGCGGCATCCCACTCTACTCGTCCGCACACTGCGTTGCCCGAAAAGAAACCAACATTCACGCCGCTGGCAATTGCCGCTTGCATGTGTTCGAACATCTCAATCGTCCAGTATTCATCATGACCAACACTGATGAAGCCTTTGCCGCGCTTCGGTTGTTCTGCATCGCGGTGCAAATCAGTATTCGAAATGTAAGTAACATCGTAGCCATGCTCTTCAAGCCAATAGATGAACGGAAACTCCCATAAAAAGAACTCACCCGAGCCGGTCGAAAGCGGCGCGTCAAAGATCTGACAGTACTTGCCATAGGGACGATTGAAGCTCACTTGCGACTTGTCACCCCAGTGCCACTGGTTCTCGCCATCGTCATAGAGCGAGAATTGCGAAGGCCAGCGATTATAGGCTTGCCAAGTGTGATCGCTAACCTGAAAAACGAAATCCGCTTTGCGATTATCCCGGACTACAAAGATGACATAGCTCTGCACACCTTCAGTGAGCTCAGTTAACTTGCCAACATAAACGCCGCTCACCCAATCTTCAGGAATACGCAGTTCATAACTCGGTTGCCACTCGCAATTTTGCAATCGACGCGGGCCAATCTCTGGCATCGCTTGAACACCCCCAGTCAACTTCTCGGTTGCATGGACTTGTCTACCCCCTTCGCCACCGTAGTACCCGAGTCGAAAGAACTCAATCGTAAAAGCGCTAGCCGGATTGGTACTCACCATCACTTTCAATATCTCGCCCGGAAGAATACTCGCGTGCGATGCATAGCCTTCGATCCACGGGCATCGATACTTGGTCGCCGGATCAATGCGAGTGTTTTCCAGCATCCATTTTCGAGTGCCCGGCCGCGTGTTCTCTACGACAATTTGATCTTTGGCTTGTGTTTTGGGGGAGTCATTTCCCGAAGCGGATTTTTCGAGCGTGGGAGAAAAGAGAGCCGCACCGCCTGCGGCAACCGAGAAGGCCATCATCGTCCGTCGATCCACTTCTTTTTCGTTCTTGGCTTGCACGCTTTCTCCAATCCAGTTCGAGTTAATTTGCTCAATTGCAAGCCACAAATATAGAGCAAAACTCATTCGCAAGTGGTCTTAACTGTTCCCGTAGCTGGATTCGTGAGAATCCGGGGCGTTTCGCGATTGTTTAGATGTTGCGTGTTTGCGTGTTGTGAGCCGTCGGCGCCAGCCGCAAGCGAACGAAGTGGTCACCGCAGCATGATCCAGTGACTTTCGAATGCCAGATGATTCTCCGCGAACTCGCGGTGCAGTAGATAGATAGTTAATCTTGGAAGACAACAACTTCGTTCACCCGCGGCTAGCGCCGACGGCTCACTCACAGCGACACTCGTTGGGCTAGAGAGCGTAAAATATCCGAACCAAGAGGATCACAAGCTCTCACGACGCATTGTTGTTGCGGTTGTAATTGTCCTATTCAGCGTGAACGCTGGGTTCGGGATCCAGCTCACTTGACTGGCATTCACAGAAATCGCAACGGTAACCGGCGTACCCGCTGGTGCGTTAGCCAAAGAGGGTGGGGTAAGGGTCACCGTAGTCCCGTTGATCGACGAGGCGGCAAGTTGCGATTGAACTTGCTGGATTACGGTTTGCGAATCTGCTGAGGGAAGAATTGCCATCCGGGCTCCTTCTCGCGATGCGTTGACCATCACTTGCTTGACCATCACCGCACGACCGACTTCCATCATCCCCATGGTTAGCATAATCATGAGCGGCCCAACGATTGCGAATTCGACAACGGCCGCCCCGGCACGCGTCGAGTTTTCAGCTGAACGAATTGTTGTGGAACGAAAGGCAGAGAATTTTCGAATTGTATGGATCGACATGATGTGGTCACCTTACTGTCGTCTGGAATTACACTTATTGGGCTAAAAGAACTGGAGAGTAAACGTAGTCGCTTGTAGAAGCTTCAGCTTTGCTAATAACCGAGTTGCGTGAGATGATTGGCGCAGGTTGAATGATCACTGCCTTTTTCGAAAGTGCCCCCGTCAAGGTGACTTTCAGAATTCGCACGCCGACCCACTTCACGATGGTGTAGTTGGCATTGTTGCCATTGCCGCTAACAGTTGAAAATATCGGTATGATGCGAGGTTGGCCAATAATACTGGCGAGTTCATCTTTCACACCGGCACTGATGCCCGTGTCACCATTTAACGTCATCGATCCATCGCTGTTGAATTTCAAGTCTTTTCCCAATTCTTCAATGTCATTTTCGGAGATCCCATACATAATCTGACGGGCGATGTCAGCGGTGCTGTTGTTCGCACCGCCAATGTCAACGGTGCCACGATTACCTGGAGAACCAGTTCCCTGTGGGTACAAATTGACTTCACCCACCCCATCGCCGCCTGCGGTCACTGCACCCGTAGTAGTGTTGTAACTAAACATGTCCTGAGCGGTGTGCGCATTGATCGTATTCCAGGTTTGCAGATCCAGTGCGAAGGGCAGGACGTCGAGGGTGTCGTTACAGTTTCCTGGGGTAGTAAAGCCGCTGATATTGCGAGCCATTACAGCCGTAGCGGAAGCTTCTAGGGCTCGACCACTGCTTCCAAAAATTTTTCCAAAGAAATAGGGGATTTCGCCGTTTAACTGCGAATTCTTTTTGACCGCAACGCGAACTGCATAGAACGGCAGGCTGTCATCGGTGCTTAAAGTACCAGCAGTCATGGACGAAAGGTAGCCAACCTCAACACTGCGACTGTTGAGTTCATTCGACAATCTGGGTGAAGTGTTCGCAATTTGGTTAAGGCCCGCATACTGGGCTGCTTCTGCCGCAACACTGGCCTCACATTCAGATTGAGATTTACCTTGCATCAAGTCATCGAACAGTTCCCAACATCCCGCGATTGCCGCCGCATCGGCGCTTCGACGAATCTCACCCTTGCTCGAAGCCAGATAGCCGGTGTCTACAGTGAAGGCCAGGAAGGCCAGCATCATGAACAACATGATTGCCGCCAGAACGAGCACCGCCCCACTGCGATTGCCATGTTGCCGGCTGATGTATTTCTGATTCAATTTTTTCGCACACATTCCCTTGTTCCTTTTCGGAATTGATACAACCACATGGCCACGAAACAAGCAGGCGACGTTGCGAATCTAAAGCGGACTTTGGTTTATTGGAATTTCAACCATCTGCCCAAGGCTATTGAAAAGCCGTACGCGAAGTAGCGTTAATGAAGCTACGCGATTTTCTGCATAGACTACGCCAGAACTGCGCAGTGAATCGGCTGGACGGTAAGCATCCAAGCTACCGGAGTAGATCGGTACGTCGACAAACGACTCGGAGCCACCGAAGGAATTCCAAGTTTGGCTTTGCCCAGAGACGATGCCAAATTTGAGCTGACTGCCTTGCCAGATCATTACCTGTGTCCACTTAATTGTCTCAGACGAGCGATTAAGTTTCGCACCGTTCAAAAGACGTTTGCTTTCGCTGCATTCGCCATTCTGCTCTGCTCGCAACTGCAATCCACCTTCCGAATAGTCAGGGTCGGATCCGTGATTGATATCGAGAAAGAATACCGTACTCGAATTCGGTCCCAGCGGCATCACGGCGGTAGTAATTTGTGGTGAATTGAGCTGCACGTCGGGCTCGTTGACCTGCAATGCCCAGTCTTCTTCGACGCGAACAACATTCTGCGCATGCAAAGTAGCGCAAGCGGTTAAGATAAACAACTGCGCAACGCCAATGGCAAACCGATCGATTTTCATGATGCCGCCCCCGCTAGCGAACTCGAAGATGTAAGAAGCCGAAAACTAAGCTGGCTGTACTAGACTGACTTTAACGCACATAATTCAAATTGCAGACAAGCCGTGAAATCGGGGCAGAGACGACTTTATGCAGGTCAACTGGTTTGTTTTGACCCATCTCAAACCTACGTCAGAAAAATCACTGCGGCTGGGGATTGTTCCAAGATTGTTAATAATTGCTGATTTTAGTGACAAAATCTAGATGAGCCCGAATTACTAATGTCTGGTACATATTTTCTATAGTGCAATTCCGCAAAAAACGGAGCGTGAGCCGTCGGCGCTAGTTTTGATGTTGCGGATTTTGATTTCGTGTGCCACTGGCTTTCCCAATCGCATCCGGGAATCCGGATGCGATTGGAAAGGGCCAGTGTACCGAAGCGTGTGGGTTCGAATAAAAACCTTACATTCAGATGCGTGGCCGCTTTGCACAATGGTGACCGAAGTAATCAACGTCGCACTTAGCGGCTCCACCAATCAGAAATCAACCACCGCGATGCCGCATAAATGTGTACGGTTGGAATTTCACTTGCGTCCAAACTTCGACAACTTTCACGGCGAGTGAGTTAGCATTGGCACCGGTAACGGCAGTTAGAGTCACATACTCCGTTTCACTGGCCTTGCCCCGTAGAGTCGAATATAAATCCGGAATTTGCGGGGGCAGCCAGTGGCACACAAATCAATATGTGCAACATCAAAAGACGCTAGCCGCGGGTGAACGAAGTGGTCACCGCAACATGATCCAGTGACTCCCAAATGCCGAACGATTCTGTCCGAACGCTCTTACGCAGTAGATAAACTGGTGATCTTAAAAGACCACAACTTCGTTCACCCGCGGCTATTGCCATAGCTTCGACATCGCGCCAATCTCGTGGTGAACGGCCAAACGACTGTTTTTTTGAGCACCTGCCAGCTTGCGACAATCGATGAATTAAAGCTATCCAACTGGGGGAAATCAGGAGATAATGATGGTCCAGTTCGCTCGAGCGACGCTATCTAACCGCCAATCTCACTGATAAATAATGCTTAAAACGGCCTTACGCCCCTTCGAATTGCTCGCACCCGCCGGAAATTGGGAGTGCGCGCGAGCCGCTGTCGAAAACGGAGCCGACGCGATCTATTTCGGCCTCGATGTTGGCTTCAACGCGCGAGCACGAGCCGCTAACTTTCACGTCCAGCAGCTCCGCGAGCTCATGGCCATGTTGCACCGCCAAGCGGTCAAGGGCTACGTGACGCTCAATACCCTGGTATTTACTGACGAGTTGCCCTCGCTTGAGGCCAATCTACGGTTGCTAGCGGCCGCGGGTGTGGATGCAGTCCTTGTCCAAGATCTCGGCGTCGTGCGACTGATTCGAGAGTTGTGTCCCGAGCTGATTGTTCACGCTAGTACGCAAATGACAATGACCAACGCGGTTGCAATTGAGCAAGCCCGTGAGTTGGGGATCGAACGCGTAGTGCTCGCGCGTGAGTTGTCGATCGACGAGATCCGCAAGATCGCCAGCCAAACAACGATGCCCATTGAAGTCTTCGTGCATGGTGCGTTATGCGTCGCCTACAGCGGTCAGTGCTTGACCAGCGAGTCGCTCGGCGGTCGCAGCGCCAATCGTGGCCAATGCGCACAAGCTTGCCGACTGCCCTACGATTTGCTGTGCGACGGCGAGCAAAAAGAACTCGGCGATGTGAAATACTTGCTCAGCCCACAAGACCTTGCGGCTCACGATTTGATTCCCGCCCTTCTCGATGCAGGCGTTTGTTCTGTCAAGATCGAAGGCCGACTAAAGACACCCGAGTACGTCGCCAACGTTTGTCAACATTACCGTCAAGCGATCGATGCTGCCCTCGCGTCGCAACCGATTCAATTGACTGCCGAAGCCCAAAGTGAATTGGAGCTTAGTTTTTCGCGAGGCTTTTCACCTGGTTGGCTCGAAGGCTGCGATCACAAACGTTTGGTGCCAGGTATCGGAAGCGCGAAGCGTGGTGTATTGATTGGAACGATCGAGCAAGCGACGGAAGAATCGATTCATGCGAACTTGACTAGCGCTCTCGCAACGGGCGACGGGATCGTCATTGAAGGCGATCGGTTTGCCGGCAAAGAATTCGGTGGTCGCGTTTATGAACTGTTTCAAAATCAAATGCGAGTTGACCGCGTCGACGGCGGACTCACTGAAATTCGCATGCAGCACGGCGCGATCGCTGCTCAATCGCTTGCATCTGGTTTAAAAATTTGGAAGACCGACGATCCGCAGCTGACCAAACGTTTGCGTCGCAGCTTCGAATCAGCCGATCCAGTCAAACGTGTCGACATTGATTTGCAAGTCGATGTGACTGTGGGTGCTCCGATCCGCATTTCCGCCGTCTGCTTCGATGGTATCAAAGTCGAATACGAATCGGAACACATCCCCGAGTTAGCTCGAAAGCATGCGACGACCGAAGAGACGCTTAATGTCCAGTTCTCGCGACTTGGTGGCAGTGTTTATCGACTGCGTGAATTGACGGCTCGGATTGAAGGAGCCCCGATGGTCCCGCTGAGTGTTCTCGGGCAACTGCGTCATGAGTTGGTCGAGCGGCTGGAAGTGGCGCGGATGCCGCCGCGATTTGCATGTGCAGAACAACCGGTGGTTCCTCGCATGCTGGCAAGTGTCAACGAGAACGCCGCAAAGGTTGATGCGGTCTCAGTAGATCCAGAACTACATGTGCTTTGCCGTAGCCTCCAGCAACTGGAACAAGTGATCGCGACCGGCGCGGTAAAACACTTGATCGCAGATTTTCATGACTTGCGCGAATACCACCAAGCCGTTGCGCTGTCTCGTGGAGCAGGCTGCACCATTCATCTGGCAACGTTACGAATTCACAAGCCTGGCGAAGATGGACTATTCAAAGCGATTGAGAAACGCGGAGCCGACGGGTGGTTGGTTCGCAATTTAGCGGCGTTAGCTTATTGCCGCTCGGCGAATATTCCTTTCGTGTGCGATTTTTCGCTGAATGTAACGAACCCACTGACTGCGGAACAACTGATCGCTTGGGGAGCACAGCGGATCACGGCGTCCTATGACTTGAATCGCGATCAACTGGTCGAACTGACCAGACACACTCCATCACAATGGCTGGAAGTGGTTATTCACCAACACATGCCAATGTTCCATATGGAGCATTGTGTGTTTTGCAGTGTGCTGAGTCCTGGAAAGAACAAGAGCGATTGCGGTCGTCCGTGTGACCGCCACGACGTCAAGCTTCGCGATCGTGTTGGCATTGAACATGTATTGCATGCAGATATTGGCTGCCGTAACACGCTTTATAACGGAATGGCGCAGAGTGGCGCTGAAGCGGTTGAGGCATTGTTAAGCTGCGGCGTGCGAAACTTCCGCATCGAATTGCTAAGAGATTCCGAAGCTAGTGTTACCGCTGAGTTAGTAAAACTCTATCAGGCTCTGCTTGCCGGTCGCTTGCACGGTTCGCAAGTATGGCAGCAATTGAAAGCCCACAATCGGGTTGGCGTTACACGTGGTACACTTGAACAAGCTCGCAACCCGCTAGCAATTCTTTAACCATGTGTCGGAAACACTTTACATCCAGGAGCGAATGTAACGGAGTTTAGTAAGGTAGCTGGTTTCGTTAGGAACCGAATGCAGTGTAAGGGTCACCGGTGCGTTCCGGTTTCTCACGAAACCAGCTACATTTGCTCGCCGAAATGCTTCACAGCATTGACTTTAAGGCTGACGACGGTTCATCGCATCAATTTCTCTTGTTAATACTTAGACTAGGTTTCTTTTATGGAAAATCGTGCAGGGATTGTGGGTTCTCAACCACTCAAGTGGCATGGCGGGAAATTCTATTTGGCAAAACGGATTCTTTCCCTTATTCCCGAGCATATCCATTACGTCGAGCCGTTTTTTGGAGGCGGTTCGGTACTGTTTTCAAAGCCCAGCGAGATGATTGTAAATCACTCGGAAGTTATCAACGACGTTAACCTCGAGTTGACAAATTTCTGGGCCGTATTGAAAGATACCGATCAGTTCGACAAATTCGTCCGCATTGTGTTGGCAACACCCTTTTCTACAGAGTCCTGGAACGAATCGGTGGTTAACGCAAGCGATTGCCCAGTCGATCGGGCGGTTGCTTTTTTCGTTCGTTATCGTCAGTCTCGTCAGGGGCTAGGCAAAGTTTTTGCAACGATGTCCCGTACTCGCACTCGCCGTGGCATGAACGAACAAGTCTCGTCTTGGCTTTCAGCCATCGAGGGTCTGCCCGAGGTTCATGCGAGACTGCAGCGAGTCGTCATATTTAATGAGCCGGCAACGCGGGTGATCAAGCATCAGGACGGACTACACTCGTTCTTTTATCTAGACCCGCCTTATCTTCACGAGACACGATCCTCAACGTCATGCTATGAGTTTGAGATGAGTGTCCCGGAACATCAAGAACTGCTGGATGTCCTTGAAAAGATCAGTGGAAAATTTCTCCTCAGCGGTTATCCGAGCAAGTTGTACGATGAATATGCAACCAGGAATGGTTGGAACCGGATCGACGTGCAAATCGATAATAAAGCAAGCAGCTTGAAAGAAAAGCCGATGAAGACAGAGTGCTTTTGGATGAACTATCAACCCAGCCAAGCATGCACACTTCAGCCCACCGAACAGGGTTTGTTTAACTGAAACCAAGTCTTTGTCCAGCTTTAATTTTGGGATCAACGTCAGTGAGCCGACGGCGCTTGGCGCCGGTGTACGTAGTGGTTTTGGTGGACGATTAAAAATTAGTCCAAAGTTAATATGTGGACCGCAAATAGTTTGTGTTTTATTTTTTTACCCAGTTCCTGTACAAAGCCACGGCCACTCACAATACCACTTTCGGTTAGTGCCGGCACGATATTGCTTTTTAAAAATTGGCTGAGTAATGCTTTGCGTAATGAGAACAGCGATGTTTTATCCTGCTTACCTGGAACAACAGTGCCTGAAACTGTAATTC
>JANODD010000386.1:0-3842 GCA_031412515.1 Planctomycetia bacterium
CCCCCACGCATACCCTCGGTGGTGTGTTTTTTCTAGGTGTTGCGCATTTTTTTTCTGGTTGGGTAGCCCACACACACAACCACAACCCCGCCGCCCCCCCCCCACGGCTCACTGATTCCGGACGGTGAGCCGACGGCGCTAGCCGCGGGTCTCGAAGTCGTGTGGTTCAATTTGCACACGGTCTATCTAATGCTGGTGTCTGCTAGTTGAATTTCCGCTTATGTTGGACTGCTTGTTGGGATCGACTACAACTTCGAAACCCGCGGCTAGCGCCGACGGCTCACTGATTCAAGGCAAGCCGCTATCGCTTCGAGAATTTTGTCAGCTTCTGACATGCGCCCTTCACCTTGTTTGCGACAACTCAACCAGCCGCTTTCGGGGCCGATGATCTGTACGCCATCTTTGATTAACTGATTAACGTTTCGCGTAACGGCTGGCTTGCTCCACATTGAACTACTCATCGCTGGCGCCATCAACACTGGGCACTCGCAGGTCAAATACAAAGTACTCAGAAGATCATCCGACAAACCCAACGCACAGCTTGCCATGATCCGAGCCGTTGCGGGTGCGATCAACAGCAGATCGGCTCCTTCAGCCAATTCGATGTGCGACCCGAGCGGATAGCGCGAGTCGTAGATGTCCGTCACGGGAGCTCGTCCGCAGAGGGCCGCAAAGGTGGCTGGGCCAACGAATTGATAAGCGTTTTCGGTCAACACAACATCAACCGAATGCCCGGCCTGGACCAATTTGCTGACGGTCGATGCGACTTTGAACGCAGCGATCCCGCCAGCGATGCCAACCACAATGCGAGCCGATGTCATAGCTCGAGGCTGTCCATGTCCAGCAAATCACCTTCTTCGGATTCGGTTGCTAAGGTCAATTCACCAGCGGCGGTGAGGAAGATCTTGTCCTGAAGAATTTCTTGCAGAACGATTTCCATTTTATTTTCGGAAACAAAGTCCACCAGCGGACGGCTGCCGCGATTGATTTGCACCAGTCGTTTTTGAATCAGCGTCGACAGTTTAAATCGTCCGCCGACCTTGTTAACGATCTCTTCTTCTTTAAGTTCTTCAAGCATGCTTAACTCCGGGAACGTGTTGGTTTAACAGTTGACATATTTCGGCAACCGATTGTTCGACCTCTCGGTTGATAATTTCGTATTGATAGTGCTTCAGCGCCTGCAACTCTTCTGCAGCAACTTCCAATCGTCGTCGAATTGCAGCTTCTGTATCCGTGCCGCGTCTCCGCAGTCGGATCTCAAGTTCTTCAAGTGAACCTGGATGAACAAAGAAACTTATGGTGTCAGATCGCAATTGCATGACTGCCAAAGCGCCCTGCACGTCGATTTCTAAAATCACCCAATTCCCCGCGTTCAAACCACGATCGACTTCCGAGGCAATCGTTCCGTACCAATCGCCCCGACCAAAAACCTCTTTGTATTCAAGGAACTCGCCAGCAGCCCTCATTTGTTCAAATTGCTCGTGACTAACAAAGTGGTAGTCCCTGCCATCGACTTCACCAGCGCGAGGCTGGCGGGTTGTCGCCGACACGCTCAACACAATCGGTAAGGAACAATCTGTGAGTAGGTGCCCGACCACAGTCGATTTGCCTGCACCAGATGGCCCAGACAGAATAATCAGTTTACCTGGGTCTTCCACGTCCTCACTCCACATTTTGGACCAGTTCACGCATTTGTTCGATGATTGACTTCATATCGACGACACGCTGGGCAATTTCGGCATCACCAGCCTTTGAACCGATCGTATTTACTTCTCGAAAAATCTCTTGAATTAAAAAATCTAGCTTTCGACCCTGGCTGCTCGAATCGTCCAACAGCGTTTGGAACTGAAGGAAATGACTTCGCAGCCGCACAACCTCTTCGCGAATATCAGCCTTGTCGGCCATCACCAGGATTTCTCGTACCAGATCCGTTTCCTGGATTTGGGCACCGATCTCAGCCAGCGATTGAGCCAGTCGACCATGAAGGCGTTGTTTGTATTCTTCGATCACTTTGGGAGCTCGCTGCTCGATCAGCAAAGTGATTTCACGCAGTTTTTCAAGTTGCTGCGCGAGCTCTGTCCCCATCGACTGACCCTCAGCCAGTCGCATGCGGTTTAAACACTCCATGGCCTCAGTCACCGCTGTTAGCACGGTCGTTGCGAGAAGTTCATCGACTTCGCCGATCCTTCCGCCGTTTTCACCCACAACGCCTGGCAACTGCAGCAGACTGGCTACCGTGACACTGGATGAAGTGCCTAGTTTTTTGGCGATCGCGGTGCATTGATGAAAGTAGGATTCCAACACCGCTTCTTGCAGGCAATAGTCGCTGGCGGCAGTCTTGCCTGAGAGGTACACCCCAAGCTGCAATGAGCCACGCCTGAGCGATTGCTTGACGACCGATTCAATTTGCGGTTCCAAGCCTGCAATAGAATCGCTGACACGTGTCTGAATCTTTAGAAATCGATTGTTGACCGCGCGGACTTCGACAGTGATTTCAGTCTGATCAAAAGGCCTTCGCCCCAGACCTTGCCCTGTCATACTTAGCAGCACAGTTTCATATCCAAAAAAAGTCTCGACTATCTCAGGTGCAACGTGTTGTCAATTCCTTTACTTCGGCTCTGGTGGCGTCTCTGTACCAGCAGGAGCAACCGGCGGCGTCGCTTCTGCGGCAGGCGGTGTAACAACTGGAGAAGTTGGCGAGGTTGCCGGAGATTTTAGATCGGGCAGACTGGAAGTGGGCGCATTCAAGTTCGAAATGTCGAACTTCGGTAAGGCAGAGCCGTTATCGGTGGTTTCTGTTGTACCGCTGGTCGCTCCGGCGGCCCCTGGCACAGCGTTACCCTTGGCCGCTGGGCGATCCGCACTACCAGTTTGTGGCAGAGCGCGATTCTTCAACATAAAGACCGCTGTCGCACACAGTATAATCCAGGCCGTGGCCACGCCGACGGTAATACGAGTAAAGAGGTCACCTGCTTTAGTACCAAAAGCGCTCTGTCCTCCTGGACCACCCAGTGCGCCGGTTAAACCACCACCCCGTCCTCGTTGCACGAGCACCAGTAGAACCAGGAACGATGACAACACAAAAATTGTGAAACCAAAGAAATATTGCGCCAAAAAACCGATCAACATATCAAAATCCTTAGGGACAGAACAAATCTGTAAGTTGTCTCTTATGTTCAAGCCATAGTTATACGGCCCAGTGCTGGTACGGCCCAGTGCTATGCCGCTGCGGCTTCAACAATGGCTGCAAAATCCGCAGCCTTGAGTGAAGCTCCTCCGACCAGTGCACCATCAATATTCGGTTGGCTGAGCAATTCGACTGCATTGTCAGGCTTGACGCTGCCACCGTACTGAATTCGAATCGATTCTGCGATAGGCTTGCCAAAGAAATCATTCAAAAGCATTCGGATTTGGGCGTGCACTTCTTCCGCTTGCTCTGGTGTGGCTGTCTTTCCGGTACCAATTGCCCAAACTGGTTCGTAAGCAATCACTAATTGTTGTCCTTGGTCGGATGAGAGTTTCGCCAGTGAACCTTTCATTTGAGTCGAAATGACCTGTTTTGTCACACCGGCTTCGCGTTCTTGGAGAGTTTCCCCGACACACACGATTGGAGTCAATTCGCTTCGCAGGGCAGCAAAGACCTTTTTATTAACAATTGCGTCGGTTTCGCCAAGAAGTTGGCGACGCTCGCTATGTCCCAAAATCACATAGCGACAACCTAAATCGCGCAGCATCGCGCCACTAACCTCGCCTGTAAACGCGCCTTCTTTTTCGTGGAACATGTTCTGTGCGCCGAGCCCAATTTGGCTGCCACGCAGATTACTTCCAACGTCATGCAAATA
>JANODD010000387.1:0-10610 GCA_031412515.1 Planctomycetia bacterium
CAAGAACCGCGATCGGAGCAGGTCGGCTCGACGTTCTAGTTCTGCAAGCAATGCATCGCGAACACTCTGATGTCCGATTAAATCGAGCAATGCACGCTCAGCGCTTTTAATTTCGCTCTCACCATCGAAGTACGGACTCGCGTTCCTCATCGCCTCCAGAAACGATTCGACCGCAGTTCCATCATCCGGGGTCAGCCGCAATAAGGCAGCTCGAATCGAGAGTGGAGCATTCTTGTAAGTCACCGCGATCATTTGGTCGCGTAGAATGTCATCGATCGGTTCTCCATGTGCGATCCACTGTTGGACACCCATCGCAGCAATTGGGTTTACGTCTTCGCCGGAAAACAAATGATTCTTTAAGACGACCAGTATTTGCGGATCTTTCGCACCTGAGACAGCTAGTGCGCACGCCGTACTCAGGCCTTTCTCGACTAACATGGGCGTCAGGAGTGCAACGAATTCTCCATGCCGATTGGGAAATTGTCGGATCGTTTCAATAGCTTCAATCGTTAGAAGTTCTTTTCGCGCTAGCGAATCGAGCATGACCGGTACAACCTGTTCCTCAGTGGCCCCAATACTACGCATGGCTCTAAGTGCTTCTGAACTCATCGATTCAGTCATCCCGATGCCGCCGCCCGAAGGGAACGAGGTCATCGTTCTTGCATCGAACAGAAATTTCGTCAATTCCGGTACGGCAAGATTAGCAACTTCTCCCAGCGAGCCGAGTGCGTGGATCGCGGCCAACCGAACCGTGTCACTCGGATCGGATAGTTTGTCCACAAGGGAAACAACCGTCTGATGAGCGGCCTCTGGAATTCGTCCTAATTCACGCGCGGCGCGCGCGCGAACAACTGGCTCAGAGGCATCTAACGCTTCGAGCAACGTTGGAACTGATGCTAGCCCAATGGAGCCAAGCGCCTTGGCAGCATTGTCACCCACACTTGCAGAATAATGCACTAAAGGGACGGAAACGGTTTCGGTCTCCTGCATGGCTCGAGCAAGCAACGAGATCGCGTCTTCAGCCCCTGGACCGATCTGCCCGAGTGCATCTGCGGCTGCAAGTCGGACGTTAAAGTTCTGCGATTTCAATTGGTCGCTCAGTGGGCTAACTGCGTTCACTGCATCGGCCGTGAATCGGCCAATCGCGTTGATAGCAGAGACTATTAATTGTTCCGCCGGCGAACCGGCAACGGGGTGTGGGTCTTTTTTTATTGCATGAGCGATGATACCAATCAGCGTATCGATGGATTTTTCGAGCGTTGAATCGATCTTCAATAGCGACAACGACGCAGCGATCTTTACTTCGGGCGCAGTGTCATCGAGCCGAGCGACCAGCGGTGCTTCTGTTGTGAGCCTATGCTGGGGACCAAACGTGCCCAAGATTTTGGTCGCCGTCTCGCGAACGCTAACGCGTGGATCCTTCGACAGGGCTGCGATGGCTTCGAACTCGCAAAATCCTGCCGCCCCCATTAACTCAAACCCCCAAGCCGTGAACTGCCCAGTCTGATTGTCATCGCGTAGAAGTCTTACCAGTGCGGCCGCTGGTAACTGCGCCTCGTTAGAGATTTCCCAAAAAGCCTGGGCCGCCGCCAGCGTTGTGCGGCCATCCGCGGCGGCCATTAGTTCTCTTAATTTCGGCAGAGCCGACGCCGCCCGTGGGCCCAGTTCTCCTAAGCGGCGTATGGCTAACTCGCGTGCGTCGATGGATTTGCTCTCCATTAACTCAATAAGCCGGCTTTTGACAGAGAGCTTGATACCAATCGCTTGTTCATCCTTAGCATCAGCATCCTCTCCTTTTTGGTCACCTACATACTCGTATTCCAGTTGCATCAAAGCACTCTCGACAATCTCTGAGTTAGCACTATCTAACTGCTTGAGCAACTTGTTCCGAAGAAGCTCCAATGGCGTATCAACTTTCCGATCCTGAAATGGTTCATAGGCTTCGGTTGCACTCACTACGAGTTGCGTCAAGAAGAGCAACACTGCCAGGCAAGTCTTGAGTTGCCCAGCAAAACGAATTATCGAAGCGCGGCCCGCTTCGTCTCGATGCAATTCTCTAGCATCTGCAATACACAGAAGATCAATAAACAGGAGCTCGCTTGTGAATAGGATGCTTTTCATTCGTGCTCTTCTCCGTCATTCCTAGTCGCAGCTATCTTTTGGCATATTGATCGCGTATAAACAATGTGGTTATTCGTGCTTATTCCAAAGTAACGCTGGGAAGATAAGACTTCACTTCGCCGATCTCCTTGTCACTCAATTTTCGTTGAAACTGCAAAGACTTCAGAGTTGGCATCTTAGCCAGTGCTTTCAGGAGCGCGGCGGACGGTTTCTCGCTGGTGGTTAACGATTCAAGCTGAGACAAATCCTTTGCAACCTTGGCAAGTTTGGCAGGATTGAGTTCGTTCCCGCAACTAATGTGCTTCAGGCCAGGCAGTGCGACCGCGACGACGGACAGGTCTTCTCCGTCGGAGTATTCAAGCGAACGCAGGTTTGGCATTCCCCCGAGTTTAGTCAACAAGTCTTTGTCTAGACGCTTAACTTGCACCGAGCTGATGGACGGTATTTTGCAGAGCAACGCAAATGCGTCGGGAGTTGTCGCAGGCAAATCCGTTAGGTCGAGTTTTGTAATCTTGGCAAGTTTTTGAAGCGGTAAAAAGTGTCTTTCAGGTATCGCATTTTTCGAGATAGTGAGCGACTGAAGGTTGGGTAGTGCCTGTAACAGAGCAGCGTTTTCAGGAGATTGCGATTGCTCGGCTGGCCAGACTATCGATGTGATGGAACTGCCTTCCCCTAATTTTGTGAGTGCGTCGAGAATTTCCATCGATACACCATCGACTTCCAACTTGGCTGGCAACGGTCCAAGCTGAGCTAGTATCTCAGCCTCGCGAATCCCCTTAAAAACACTAGGGGAAACCAAAACGCTGACGTTACGGTGGTTTAGCAGACCACGAATGGAATGCGAGCTTGCCAATGTCTCGCGTAAGTCCATCGTCCGCAGTCGTGGCCACAATTCTAGAAAATTGCCGGGTTGAACTTCCAAACCACGAACGGCGATCGACTTCAGCAACCTCAATTCTTTGAGTTGCTGAATACCTTGGTTCGTGATCTTTGTCCCGTTAAGATTAAGTTGCTCGATCCTTTTAAGATTTTTCAAATGCGGAGTCACTGCATCGGTAAGAGCCGTGTTGGAGATGTTCAGTATTTCAAGTTGCTGAAGCTTGCCGATCAATTCAGCCGACTGGTCAGTAGTCGCTGCAGACGTGAGATTCAATTCCAATAGCTGCGGAAGGTTCTCTGCGATGGCCTTCAACTGGGAATCGGTGATGCCACAATTCTGGAGGTTGAGAACGCGTAGATTCTTCCATCCTGTGAATCGTTCGAATTGCAAATCGTTTAGAATTGCTCCCGAGACTTCGAGCTTATAAACCGACGCTAGCTCTACTAGCTTCGAAAGCGATTGACTGGTTAGTTCAGGGTAACTAATTTTGATCGAACGCAATTCAGACAGGCCCTGTAGCTCCGCGAAGTCAAAGCCATCCAAATTACTTTGGGGGGTGATTTCGATGGCGTCAATCGCCAATTGGTCGAACGATGAAAGGTCACCACGCGTATAGACTCGCATTCCAAAATTGAGAGTTTGATAACCAATGTTTCTCTTCTGAAGCTGGACAGCCAAGTTTCTGTTGATTTGGACTTTGGGATCAACTTTGGATTTAATCTCTTTCCACGGATCGGTAGGGTTGGGTGCAAGAAACTGTGATTCAACTTTGTCTTCTGTTGTTGTGCTGGAAACGGCCGGCCACTTTCGAACGAAGCCGTCGTCCCCAGCTGAGAGCAGTTCTTCTGAAGCCTGATTCCAAAAAAGGCTGTTCACCGCGCCGCGATGTGCCGGGACACTTAGCCGCATCTCTTTTTGACTGATATCCCAGACTGCGATGTTCCCATCCTTACCTCCAGAAACAAATGTCTTACCGTCTGGCATTGCGAGCAGCGATGTAACTGGGCCAAGGTGACCCTTGGGATAGCGAATCAGCGAGCGATCATCAGATTGGATTTCAACAATGTCGCCGTCTTTCAGACCAACAAGAATGGAAGTTTCGCTGGCCATACAAGTCATCGCGGTCACATCGTCAACCTTGATCACTGAGGGATCAATCGATTTCCAATCCTTGAACGGCTGTATTGAGAACTGAATTTTCTCATCCGCCAACAGAGCCAGAATTCGTCCACTCTGTGAAACGCACGAAAATCTATCGGGAGATCTTGGTTGGTTCGAATTCAGTGTTTCCGGTACTATGGGATTGCGCATGTAAGCCACTGGTCCCGTACCCCGTGGCTGCCAGGTTAATGGGTGACTACCTCGTGAAACGAATCGTATTGGTAGTTGCTCTGCTGGCGAATTAGTCAACTGCCAGGACTCGACAGCGTTGCTTTTCAGTTCGACCAGCACTTGGGAATTGCTTGATAGAAGTAGCTGGCTACCGCGAAAATCCACGGTACTCCAAGGTGCTTTTTTGCCTTCGATTTCAAGGATTGAATTGGGGGAAGTGCCTTTCATGTCCCATTTCAATCCGTTGCTGGTTAACCAACAATTTTTGGTGGGTGTCAACGGAAGAAAATAGGGTGGCCGTTTGTCATATAGCGAGGTTTGAATCAATTCATGAACGGCCGTGTTTCCACGAAACCATGAAGTACTCCATGGTGGAGTTTGGGAGAACAATGATGTCGGTGCCTTGGATTCGCTCCAGGCCACCATCGATTCCGAACCGTTTGCGACTACTTTTTGGACATTTACCTCCGGAAGATGCAGCGAAGGCAGCAAGTCTCCCGTGCGACAAATCCATCGCTGTACTTCGAAGGGAGATGCCAGATGGAAAAGGATTGAACGGTCCGGATCAAAGCACCATCGGTAATCTGAAACGATCGAATTGCTTGGCTGAACGATGCCCGCAAATACCTGGTCCCATTTCTGTGCTGTATCGTTCCAAGTAGACCAAGAGAAATTGGACGACGAACTCTTAATCACTGCGCATAGAACGCCCTCATTGGAAAGGTAGGCAAATTCGAACTGCTGCGACGGAAGGGCTTTCAGTCGACGCGTTGTCAATAAGGTCTCGGTATCTAAAACTCGAATCTCCAAACGATCTTGGATAACTATTTTTTTCAAAGAATCAACGAAGTTAAAAATTTGCGGCGACGGGTCTGTAAATGAGCTTTGTTTGCTCGCGTCGAAGGGCCGGGTGTCGATAACTTGGATAACTGCCTCTGGAATGTCATAAAGCAGCGTATGTTGATTGTTGGCATCGCCAGAAAAAACTACGCCGTCCAAGATCACTCGCGCGTTGTCTATGGCTGTCAATTGAAATGTCGACTTATAAACTTGCGCCCCATCTATTGCCACTTCCGAAAGAAGCTTATCTTCGTCGAGATTGCGAATGAATAACCTAAGCTCGTGTCGAGGGACATTTGTTGTATCGCCGATGGCCAAAACTACCTGCTTTTCGTCAGGGAAATCATCTGCGGCGAGAATTTCCAGTGTGCGAAATGTCGTACTGCGTAACGCAGTTGATAAGGCTGAAGCCTCAACAGAGACTGACTGATGGTGAAAATGGTTGTCTGTTTGCTTGAAAAGCAAAACTGAATAGTCTTTTCCTTGGCGCGCTGTGACATCGATGTTCCGCAGAACTTCAAGTGTCTCGGTGTCCAGCAAGCGAAGCTGTCGCGAAAAAACGCCCAAAAGCCTCTTCGCTTGCGGTTGTTCGTGGTAAATCGCTGGCCTCATGTAATCCACCGAAAGGAGTAACGAATTCGAGCTAGCAACGTTGGATTTTTGAGGTGCTCTCCAGTCAGCCAAGCGAAATTGCTTAAATTCTCCACCTAGTGACTGATGGATCGCGAGTGACTTATTTGACGTTTGCCAAAACATTGTCAATGGACTAGTTTGGTAATCCGATAGGACGCCACGACTCGGAACAAGCTCATTCTGTTCTGTCGCAAGCGAGAAAAGCCCAACAGTACCGTCCAAGTTGGAGACTAACAGCGATGTCGAGTCCTTTAGAACGGTCATGCCGGATACGTCGGACGTCCCGGACTGTAACTCAAGCGTCTTGATTTCATCTATAGCAGACCAAATCTCTACGACTCCGTCTTTTCGACCGACTGCAAACCTCCCCTGCCCCACCGCACACACTTCGGAGAAGGGAGCTCGCGAACTGGGAATTGCCATTATTGGTTTAAGGTTTGCGTTAAGAAGTACACATGACATTCCATCAGTCGCTACGACAGCGTTAACTTCACTGATGTAGGTGACGCTATTTATAGGTCGACTTAAAGCTCTTTTCTTCCGCATTTCAGCGTTTGCCCACTCTTGAGCAATCTCAAGTTCAGATTGTTTTAGCAGCTCAATCTCGCCATTTGATTTACCAAGAACGACCATACCATCTTGCAGCGCCATACTGGTGGCCGGGTGGCCCAATTCTTGGAGCGTATCCATGGTTGGGATACTTTGTCCCCAGCCCACTGGTGCATATCCTCTAGGCATCGATTGGACATGTTTGGCCAATAGAAACTCACCCATATCCTTGTAACCTGCATCTGTTGCTAGGCTGAAATCGAGTTTCAGCGCCTGCAGATTTTTAGACATGTCCATTGAAAAATATATGGGCATATTGGCCGCATAATAATGAAATCCCTCATTGACGAAGGGAATCTGTTGCGGTCTCAAGGTATTGAGATTCCATAGTGCCAGCAGGCCCGCGTCATCGGAGCCGATCATTCGGGTGCCATCCTGACTGATCGCGGCTGGTATCCGATAGTTGTTGAACTGCGATGAGTAGTTGCGAGGTTTGTGCGCGATAGCGTTACCAGTGGACACGTCCCAGAATTTGATAGAGCCCAATCGACCATGGGCAACGAGAGTCCCATCATGGCGAAAGCCAATAGTCGCCCAGTGCTCCTCGTCAAGAAAGTAAGGTAGGTTTTCACAGACCTTGCCGGTAGAGATGTCGACTACGTAGGCTCTTCCACCTTCGCAGCCAACTGCCACTTGCGATTGATCTGGCGATATGGCCACGACCTCCACGGGTTTTTTGAAAGTCCAAGACGCCTTGGGGTGAGCAATCTGATTCTGCAGGAGATGCCAATCTAGGCTGCGAAGATCTGGCTGCTGGTCAGAGGTTGGACGATGCCGCTCTAGTAAGGTCGATGCTCGAGCGTAATTGGAACTTTGTATCGCTTCCTGAGCGCGACCGATATCGGAAATGTACAGGTTGCGACGCATTGCTGCTTCGCTGGTTTTGGCGTTGTCTCTTTCCTGAGCGGCGATTTCTGCTTGACGTTCCTTTTCCTGTCGAGCTTCCTCAGCGAGCTTGGCTTCCTTATCGGCTTTTTGACTGGCTTCGAGAGCTGCGTCTTTGGCGTCTTTCTCGTTATTGAAAGAGACTTGCAAATCCTCTCGATATGCCGCTTCACGGAGATAGGCCCATGAGGTGCCGACCAATAAGCTTGCGAGTAAGAGAATTGCAAGCGCCGATAGACTAGCCACAGCAGGTTGTCGATTGCACATGCGCCAGAGCCTTTCGACTCGGCTTACTGGCCTGGACTGAATGGGCATTCCGTTGAGAAATCGATGTAGCTCCTCGGCCAGAGCCTTGACTGTGAGAAATCGCCTGGGAAGTGCCTTCTCTAAGCACTTCATGATGATTGTCTCAAGGTCCAGCGGTATTGAGGGATTTAATTGCCGTGGCGCCACCGGTTCCTGGTAGATGACTTGACGCAATGTGTCCAAGCTACTGGCCGCTTGGAAGGGAGGTCGACCCGTCGTTAGTGAGTAGAGCACAGCCCCCAGTGCGTAGACGTCCGATGCGGGGCCGATCGTACTAATTTGACCCGCCGCTTGTTCCGGCGGCATGTAACTGGGCGTGCCTAACACTTGCCCCGAGACCGTCATGCCGCTCGTCTCCGCCAGACGTTTTGCCAACCCGAAATCAGTCACCCGCGGGCGCCCCTGAAGATCGAGCAAAATGTTCGAGGGCTTCAAGTCGCGATGAATGACTCCTTGTTCGTGCGCGTACTGTACCGCCTGAGAGACATCGAACAACGTTTGGGCCGCCTGCATCGGTTCAAGTGGCCCGTCGCTGAGCTTAGATGCAAGGCTTGAGCCATCCACATAGGCCATCGAAAAGAAGTGCTTGCCTTCATGCTCACCCACTTCGAAAATTGGAACAATACTAGGATGGTCGAGCAACGCGGCCGCTTTGGCTTCGGAGTAGAAACGCTCAACTTCCTCCTTGGAAGCAAAATCACCAGACAGAATCATCTTCAAAGCGACTATCCGATCGAGACTCACTTGGCGAGCCTTGTAGACGATCCCCATCCCACCGCGTGCAATGACATTCAGCAATTCGTAGTCACCAAAGTACTTGACGCTTTGAATTTGATCGCTCGATGAGTTTCCACCTCGCGTCGCAACCGTAGGTACATCCGTCTGGGCTGCTGGTTTACCCTGATCCCTAGGAGGCTTATGCACACTAAGCTGGATGGTTTCCTCCAGCCGGGAAGCCGATAACCCTGGAAATCTTGCTTGGTATTCCGCTATTGCAATCGATACACCTTGCCGGCGGCGATAGTGCATTTCGAGCGCGATCAGTTCGACAAGCAATGGTTGTTTGTCCGGTCCGTCGAATCGCGACAGGAACGACTCAATTGTAGGGCGTTCACCCTTTAAGCACAGTGCTTCGAATTCGTCGCACAACGCGTCGAATTGCTTGGCCCGCTGAAGCGAGCGATCGCGAGATAAATCACCTGAATCAGTCATCGGTCGGATACTTGGTGTAAAACTTTTTTCTCAGCTGAGTAGTTGATTATTTCGAAGTTTGGCGGACGGAAAGCAACAAACGGCCCTTCAGATTTGCACGCGCTAAGCACCTTGTCAACAATATAGGCCTTCGCTTGTAGATCCTTCAGTTCATTCGAAAGCGTTCGGATAGTTCCAACACTCGTATCGAGCTCATTTCCGGTGTCAGACAACTTCGCGTCGAGGTCTTTGGTTTTGGCGTCCAACTCAGATTTCTTGCTGAGCAATTCCTGGCGCATAGCCATCAACTGCTCGTATTTCCGCTGAAGCGGAATAAAAATACGATCGATTTCTCGATTGATCTCAGCCTGAGAAAGATGAACCGTCCTATACCTTGTACGAGTTTCATACTCATAACCGTCCATTTCGCGGCGATAGCCCCCATTTTGATCTTTGACGGTCTTGTACCTCGGTACTTGAACTCTTTCCGTCCCATCTTCAACCCTTTTTGTGGTGGGGACATAAATATCGTTCCGATTGGGCTGTTGCGGATTGTGAACTTCAGGATGCTTGCGCCAATTCGCTTGCACCGCGGCGGTTTCAGAGTTGACTCTGACTTTTTCCAACCTCAACTGCTTAAGCTGCGAATCCATCTCCCGTTTCTCAAGGCGAATTCCGTCCAACTCATGGTCGAGCTTCTCGCGACTGGTACTCAACTCGGCCAACTCTTGGGTCGCCGCTTGTGCCATCTCCTCATTCGACTGTCGCGCGTGAGAGTGAAACCATTCAGCGAGCTTTGCGGAAAGGGCCGCCGCCTGGTTGTAGCGCGTCGAGAAAGTTTGCGCTAGCTCCTTATGGCTGAATTGGCTCAGTGCCACTTTAGCACGGGACAATTGATCGTGATCGATAGGGGACTGGGCTGCGTCACATTCAAGCATACCAACCACGCGACCTAGCATATCAAATGTCGCCAGTTTGTTGACTTCTGCTACGTCGCCGTTGAGCGTCCATTCCAGCAATTTTGACATATGCTTCGTCGCCTGGTCGGCCTGCTCACTGGCAAGAGCGTGCCAAAGTTGGATCCGCTGCAACTGAGCGTCCAAGTCCGGCGACGGTTGAGGAAAAAGTTGGTTCAACTTTCGGCTGAGATTTGCAATTGCTTGTGTATTACCACGCTTGATATGAAAGATCGCCAAAGCGCAGGTGGCTCGTTCGCGCTCCGCCGGATTCTTCATCGACAACAGCAGTGTGGCCTGCGATTTTTCCCAGTCGCCCGGATTAACACTATCTAGTCCGTTTATTGCGGTATCGAGTGTATCAGTTGCACTCACCGCCTGAGCATATGTTGGCAGGGCGAGGTAAGTTGTTACCCCAAGGCAAATTATCCAACCCAGTATAATTGTCCATCTAAGCGACTTAACAACCACAGTCCTGAGCCCTTGCTATTGACATGCTGAGCGGCCGACTTCCCGATTGGAAGTTCTATATGGTGTCCTAATCCCCTTTTATCAAATCTACCCGACACATTTTATCGAACTACTTTCTACAGCCGCAAGCAGCGAGCTTATCTACCGCTGCAAGGATTGCTTCATTTTGTGGATGCCTAGATAGCACTGTCCTTTCACCCTCATCACGAAAGCGACGATTATGGACACTTCTCGCTGATCGCCACCGAGTCTACTCGGTGGGTTTAGGACTTTTGTGGCTATCGAGCGACTGACGCTACCGTCACCCCACGCGTTTGGTTGGGGGGTACGCAGGGAAACCAAAGCGTGGGGGGGGGGGTGTGAGGGTATTATGGTGTTTGGGTTTT